>CALWHR010000125.1 GCA_944380455.1 uncultured Clostridia bacterium | reverse complement strand
ATTGGACAGGCATTGAGAATATAATACTGGACGGTTTAACACAAAATACCCAGCAGGAATTTTTATCGGCAGTAAATAAAACAGATTTGTTTTATTCTGTGTTAAATTCCAAAGACGAAGAAAGAAGCAGGATTTTAACTTCAAAATATATGAAAAATGGAACAGCTCATTTATTATCGGTTAATGTTCCTGAAACTATAATAAAAGGTTTGCCAAACCATTTGTCAATGAAATCCGAAAAAGAAGGTTTAGCCTTACAGATGGAAAACAATAAAATGCCTTATTCCAATATGGATTTAACGCCGGTTTCTAAGAATTTTGCTTTAAACCAGCAGAGAGCACAGAATGATAAAACGGTATTCCAAAACGGCTATGAGCCTGTAACTTTTTCATTTAAAAAAGAAAGCACGGCGGATAGGAGTGAGAAAGTTCCGCCTGTAAAAATTCCGGAAACAATAGACCTGTTGTCACCGGAAACGGTAAAGAAAAATTCACACCAAAGCGTATTTTCGGAAGACTTTAAAGATATTGAATTTTATAATGTTCAAAGTCCGTCATCAGGCAATGCAGTATTTTCCAACTTGCCAAATGCCGGAAAGCAAGATACAGAAAAAGCAAAAACGGTTTTATCCAAATATGAAATGGAAGAGCTTGTTAAAGCCGTTTCGGCTAAACTGGAAGAAAAGAAAGAAATGGATGTAACATTTTTAGCAGACAGAGTATATGAAGAAATTGAGAATAAATTACGGTTTGAAAAAATCCTAAGAGGCATGTTTTAAATAACAGTAAAAGCTTTTGCGAGCATAAGCATGGCAGATAGGAGGATATCATGTCATTTTTATTGAATCCTGATAAAAGAGAAGCGGCATATTTGGAAATAGTGGAGGCAAATGCCAATGGAACATATTCCGAATCGGGAAGTAAGAAATTTGAGGTTATGTTTAATCCATCGGAGTACTCCATTAGCTATACAAATGAAATCTCAAATGAGTATTCTGTAATACTGCCTGCCAACCAGTCCGGCCAGCTCTATTATATGTACAGCACACCGCAGCTTCAGACTTTTAAAACATCTCTGTTTTTTGATACTTTTGAACAGTATTCTTTAAACACAGGTGCCAGTGTCTTAAATCAAATGGCGGTTGTAAATCAGTTCACAAACGTATTAATGCAGAAGTCTAATTTAGATGTGCGTACAAAAATTGCCAATATTGCGGAAATTTTAAATGTTTCCAACGCCAGCTCTACTGTTAAAAGAGTAAGGTTTAAATGGGGTTCATTTTCATTTGTCGGTGCCGTAAAAGAAGCTGAACTTTCATTTGTTATGTTTTATGCAAACGGTACTCCTGCAAGAGCCAAACTTGACATAGTAATGGTTGGAATGCAGGAGAGTATTAAGGAGTATGGAACAGATAAAACTGCCGTTTACGCCGACTCTAAATTAACTGCCCTTGGAAAACTGGCAATGGTAACGGCTGTAACAGGTTTGGCACTGGCAAGAACAGCGCCTAAAATTAGCCAGGCAGTAAAAAATTTGAATAATCTAAAGGAAAAAGAAAATTCCAAGGAAAAAACCGAAGAAAAACAAAATGAGATTGAAGAAAAGAAACAGAAAATAGATAACAAAAAACAGGAAGATTCGAAAAAGGCTGAGGATGAAAAACAAAAAGCAAAATCCAGAAATGGAGAAGGAAATACATTAGATGACGACAATAAGCTCTCTAATGAGAGTGAATTAGCGGAAGGCAAAAAAGAGCCTTACGGCAGTACTGTATCGGAAGAAGAAAAATCTCCAAAACATCAAGAAGAAAATACCTTAGGAGAAAAAGAGGACAATGCTTCAAGTTCTGTGCCTGATGAAGATAAGGCTGTGGAAAGTGATAATATAACCGCCGAAAAAGAAGAAAAAGCGGATGAAGAAAAAACTCCAGGTGCAAAAGATGAAACTTTAAAAGAAGAAACTCCTGACAAAGCAGACGAAGAAAGTACTAAAGCTAATGAGCCAAATGCCGAAAGCGGAATTCCTGCCGAAGAGGATAATGACGAAAAAACCGGTGCGGCACAATCTGAGCCTGACCAAAACGAAAAAGATAAAGAAGGCGGATATGAACAGCCTTTAAACGAAGAAGAGAAAAGCTCGTTGCCGGAAGATGACATTGAGCAGACCCAGCTGCCGGAAGATAAAGTGCCTGACGAAAAAGACTGGGATTATCAAAGCAAAGATAAAGAAGAAAATATATCTCCGAATAGTATTCCAAAAGAAGGCGGCGAAGGTGAAGAAGGCAGTCATATTGAAAACGACTCAAATGTGGAAGGAACTTCTCCTTCTGAAACGGCGGCTGAACAAATGGATACAGCCGACAGCAGATTAGACGAAAAGCCGCATTTTGGTAAGGTTTTAGGTGAAACAGATGATGATTTTGATACGTCCGATGAACCGGTTTTCGAGGACGAAAGGCAGAATGAAAATGATATTAATGATGCCGAAGCTGAAAATGAATCTGAAAATGAAAATCAGCAGGAAAGTCAAGAGGCAGAAGTTTCCGGTGACACCGCTTTAAGAGATGATGCCGCTGTTCAGGCAGAACAGTCATCATCACAAGCAGGAGGCGGACAGGCATTGGAAGGGTCAGCAGAGGAGTCCGGAGAAGAAGGACAGGTTGAAAATGACCCTTATGCTCTGCCAAGATAAAGAGAGGTTTTTTAAATGGCAACAGATTTATCAAGCGCAACAGTAAGCTTTCAGTTTGAAGGTGGAGCAGCTTCACTGCGCCAGAAGTACTTTGGGTTTAAAAGTCCTTTTGTTGAAATTCAGATAGAAAATAAGAATATAAATACATTCCAGTGTGTAATAAGCAAAATAGAAGTAGAACTGTCAAACGATTATTCCAACAGTGCATCTTTTGAAATAAAAGGCGTGTTTAATACAAATGAATGTAAGTATAAAGATGACGTTGTTAAGGCTGTTATGCCGGGAAAGAAAGTTAAAATCAGCTTAGGCTATGTGGATTCCACATCGCAGATGGGTTTAAAAACAAGTCAGGAAGTAGTATTTTTTGGATATATAGTTACTGTTAACTATACCATGAAAACCAATGAAGGCTATGGAATTTATGTAGAGTGTGCAGATGTCCGCTGTGCTATGATGAGCGGTTGTTATTTTATGGGAGCTACAGAAAAAACAATGCTGCTTTCTGCAAAAAGCATATTGGCTAAAGAGCCGTATAAAAGTTTATATACAAGCCTTGTAATGGATCAGCCGCCGGCAGCCAAAGAAGACGATATGGAAATACAAATAACAGCGGAAAGTGATTATGATTTTATAAAGCGCGCGGCTGTTAAAAATAACTATGAGTTTTTGATGATTCAGGATAAGCTTGTTTACAGAAAAAACCGTGGAAACAACAGTGAACCTATTGTTACATTAGGTCCGGCAAGAGGAATACTTGATGTCAGTTTAAGAAGGAATATAGGCGGGATGGTTCAGGAAGTTGAAGTTATTAATTCCGATGAAGAAAAGGGCGAAACCATAAAGTCCAATGTCAAAACTTCTGCAAAATGGAGCGATGACAGCTCGGCCAAAAAAATTGTAGGAAGCGCTAAAAAAGTGGTAGTAGACCCTTATGTGAAAAATAAAGATGAAGCAAAACTGCGCGCAACTTCCGAATTGGACAGGATAGAATGGAAATACGGAACGCTTGTAATGCACTGTGTAGGACTTCCGGAATTAGTGCCTGGAAGGTTTATAGGACTGGACGGAGTGGCTAAAAATGTTTTCGACGGAAAGTATTATATTTATAAAGTAAAGCATGTTTTGGTAGCCGGGAGAGGCTTTTTAACTACTGTAGAGGCACAGACAAACAAAATCGGTTCCTAAGGCAGGGGAGGAGAAATAAAATGGGCATTATGGATATACTTCAAGACACCATGAAAAGCCAGTCCGCTGTAACATTGTCGGGAGATTCTGTGTGTTATGGATTTATGACCGGCATTGTTGTGGAAGGAGACTCCCAAGGACAGCAGCAGGCATACAGTACCGATAAATATCCGGGTAAGGTTAAAGTACGCTTTCTTACAAGGGAGAAAGACAAAAACGTAGTGCTTTGGATACCAGTTGTTATGCCGGCAGCCGGCGAAGACCATGGATTCTTTTTTATTCCAGAAGTAAATGATGTTGTATTAATAGGTTTTCAGGAAGGCAATTTTTCAAAACCGTTTGTTATGGGATGCCTGTACAAGGCAAGCAGTAAAGTACAAAAAAACACTGCCCATGAAAATAATAATCTTAAAAAGATTGTAACAAGAGGCGGCAACGAAATAATTTTTGACGATTCTGCTGACGAAAAGAAAAAAGAAGAAAAGCAAAGCATAACCATAAAAACAAAAAAAGATTTGATAATAAGGATTAAAAATGAAGACGAAACAATTACTATAACGGATAAAGACAAGAAAAATATAATTGTGGTGGATTCAAAAAACGGCAATATATCTGTTACAGCCGAGAAGGTTATTAAACTAAAAGCGGGGAATAATACATCAGTTTTTATGGATGGGCAGAATAACAGTATCAAAATGGAATCGCAGTCCATAAAAATCGAAGCTAAAAACGATATTGCCATAGAAGGCGCTACAGTAAAAATAAACAGTAAGTCATCTACATCCGTAGGAAGCAATCAGACTACAAAAGTCAGCGGTCAAACAATAAAACTTGGTTAAGGGGGTGCTGTTGTGGCAGGGACAATAGGTTTTTCTTTTCCTTTAGCTGTAGACGCTACAACCGGCAGGTTTAAGCTTACAAAAACATTGGCGCAGGATATACGCGAGTCTATATATGTGCTTATAATGACTTCCCCGGGAGAGAGGGTTTTAACCGAAGATTTTGGCTGCGGCATTAGCAAATACCTGTTTCAGGAAATTAATGCAGACATGATAAGCCGTTTGGAGCAGGAAATATACGAACAGATTTTACGCTGGGAACAAAGAGTAGAAAATGTTACCGTTGAAGCTAATGTAGACGAATCCCAGCCGGAAAAACTCGTTATTGATATTTCATATTCAATTGTTGAAACAGGAGAACTGGATGAGTTGAATATCCCGCTGTCTGTAATGGAGGGGGTAATTGGAAATGAGCGGTAAGAATTCTTATAAGCCAATACCGGTAGACAATAGAAAGAAAGAAGACATATTTGCGGATATGCAGCGAAATATCCCTTCTTATACAAAAGAATGGAATACGGAAACGGGAGAAGACGATGCAGGAATAGCTCTTTTAAAATTAATTTCAGAGCTGTATGAAGACAGTGCAAATAAAATGAACCGCCTTTATGACAGACATAAAATAGAGTATTTAAATCAGCTGGGCGCAAGCCAGAAAACGGGTATCCCGGCAATGGGCGTTGTTGTTTTTCAGGGTGATTTACCGCAGGAAGGCGGGTTTGCGGTAAAAAGAGGAACAAGAGTGCTGGCTGATGAAGAAGAAGGAAGCATTATATTTGAAACGCAAAATGAAATTTTTGTTACTAACGCAGAGCTTTCCGGTGTCTATGAGGCATATGGAAAAGAGGGAAAAATATTAAAACTTTTTGATGATTTAGATATTTCTGAAGAAGAAACAACGGATTTATCAGAAAATGCTATTTCGCCGTTTGAACTTTTTGCTTTTAATGAAGACACAGGCATACAGGAGCATTTCCTTTTAATTGCCAGCAAAGATGTTTTTTCATTAGACCAGGGAAATGAAATTGAGGTTTATCCTTATTTAGAAGATGAGAGCGACAGTATTCTTGCTTTGGCAGATAAAAATAAATTCCGCTGGAGTATATTAAATGCTGACGGAGATGAAATTTCATTGGCCAGTGTAACAGCAAATGACAACAAAATAGTACTGCGTAAAAACGAAAAAGATGTTTTTAAATCAGCGGAATATGAACAGGAAGAAAATATCTGGCTAAAGCTTTCGCTCATTGATACAACAAAGCCGCTGGCGTTTGTTACTAAAGGTATTTATATCAGTTCCAAGGCAGAAAATGTTATGCCGGACAGCATTTATACATCGTCTGAACAGAGAGCTGATAAGTTTTATCCTTTTGGTGACACTATAACGGCAGGTGCTGAGTGCTATATAAGCAGTGACGAGTTATTTTGTAAAAAAGGCTCTGTTATTACAATGGAGTTTGAATTGAGCTATGAGAAAAAAGAGTTTCGTTTGGAAAATCCTCAGATGGAGATAGTGTATCACTATATAATGAAGGAAAAGCCGAGCATGATAATGCCTGAACCGGCAATTATATGCGCCGATGAGGTTGTTATGGAATATTTTAATGGAGTTGGCTGGGCACGGCTTTATTTAAACGAGCAGGATTTAGTTCTTTTTAACGGACGCAATCAGGGTGAGGTAAAGGTAAGTTTTACATGTCCTGATGATTTGAGACCTTCCGAACAGGGAATATCCCAAGGACTTTATATTCGTTTCCGTCTTGTAAGAAGCGAAAATCTTTACCGCTCTCCGGCTGATATGTTTGTGCCGGTTATAAGGCAGCTGCGCCTGTCTTATGCTTATAGAGAGCCTGTAAAACCTGAACGTCTGGTTTTAATGGATAATACAGACAAAAAAGAGCTTTCTGCTGTTTTTGCAAACGGCAAACAGGTTTCTTTATTTAACAGACCCTTGGAGTTTGTGCCTACACTTTATTTAAGTTTAAATGAAAAACCGGTTGGTGCGCCTATAAGCATATTTTTTGCTATTCGCCCGTGTATCGGCCGGCCTAAGGATACACGGCTTAGATTTGAGTATTCAACTATTGTTGATGGAATTCACGATTTTAAGCCGCTTAATATTTCTGATATGACAGACGGTTTAAGCCACAGCGGCATTATGATGTTTATACCGCCGGAAGATTTTAAAGAGATAACTTACTTAGGCAAGAGCGGATATTTTATCCGAATTATGGACGAACAGTGCAGTTATGAAAAATTCGGCGGACGTAAGCCTGTTATTGAGGGAATTTACTTAAATACAGCCTATGTAAAAAATATAGAACGGGTTGAGGAAGAACGATTTTATGTTGATGTGCCGGAACCAAGCTTACAGTTTTCGTTATCCGGACAAAATATTTTTGATATCCAGGTTATGGTAGATGAAAAAAATATTCTTACAGAGCAGG
>CALWHR010000124.1 GCA_944380455.1 uncultured Clostridia bacterium | reverse complement strand
TAATCTTGTTTGTACCCCTTGTACACCGATGCTTGACTCTTTGGAAGAACAAATAAAACCTGCTGTAAAATATATATGCGTATCTCAGTTTTGTGGAAAACTCCTGCCAGATAATCAGGTTAAAATGCTGCTCAATATTAAAAATAAATACAAACTGACAATAATAGAAGACACAACTCATTCCTTACTCTCATCACCTTTGTCGTTTGGTGATTATGGTGTGTGTGCTTTATACAAATGGTTTCCGTCACCATGCGG
Organism: uncultured Clostridia bacterium; assembly: GCA_944380455.1. Lineage (GTDB taxonomy): Bacteria > Bacillota > Clostridia > Lachnospirales > Anaerotignaceae > Neoanaerotignum_A. The sequence continues at coordinate 25,895 of CALWHR010000124.1, read as the reverse complement.
CGGCGTGCTCTACAGCAGAAATCATTTAAACAGTAATCTTCAAAACCTTTTACAAGAGCGTCATGAGCCTGAAAGAGTCTGGGCAATGATTATGTATAGCCTTAAAACGAAAGGTTTAATAAGCAGTACAAAAGAAGCAGATGAAATCTTTAACAGCTTCGACAAAGAGCTTACAGAAAAATATGAGAACTCACAATATTTGTCAAAACTTCCTGACTTTGACAGGTTTATTCTATCCTGTTTCAGCGTTTATGAAATTACAGAGAAAAGAAAAAGCAATGTAAAAACACTTATTGAAAATCTGAATTTTGATTTAATAGAGCCGGTATATAAAAACATAAGTCCTAAAGACTGCATGTTTGTTTATCCTATCTACACTAAATACAGAGACAGTCTTAAAAAATATCTTGCTGAACAAAAAATATATACTGCTGTGTACTGGGATATAAACAAAATACCGTATCTTAATAATAATATAAACTCTGTAAACCGAAGCAGCCGTATTCTTGCCCTGCCTGTAAATCATGATTATAACTGTGAGGATATGATAAGAATGGCTGAGGCTGTAAATAAGTGGCAGAAAATTCAAAAAGGTATTTAAAGGAGGAGTAAATTTATGGCAAAAGTAAAAATTACAGTTTTAAAGAGAACTCTTATGAAAGACCTTATTAAAGATTACTCAAAAGACCCAAACTTGGATTACTGCGAAACATTCAAAGAAGGACAAGTATTTTATACCGAAAAGGTAAGCAAAATGCCGGAAGGCTTCTGCGGATTTGCCTGGGCAGATATACATAAAGATATAGTAGCTCTTGTTACAGGCGGAAGCTTTTCGTGGATTAAAGGCCAGGGAAAACAAATAACCTGCTGTACTGACGGTTTAAGACCAGTATATTTTCTTTTGGAAAGAGTAGACGATTAAATATCTACTAAAAGAATGAAGCAAATGCTTACTTCACAGTCTTGCGCTGTTTTTTGCGCAACAATGTTAAAATGCCGTACATTGGTCTTGACATATAACCTGGGTTATAACCATTTGTTCTGCATTAGAAAGCGGCTACAGGCATATTGATACAGCAGACAGATATAAAAATGATAAAGAAGTATGTGAAAGCTGTATCAGAATCATCTGCAAGCCGGAAAAATATTTTTATTACAACCAAAGTTTGGAATGATGCTCAAATAGAACACTATCAGAGATAAACTTATGAAAATTCACTTAAACTTCTTAGTACAGATTATATAGCTTTGTATTTAATCCTCTTGACTATTGAAGTCTGTTTTTTGGGAATATTGAAAGTTTTTGAAAAGCTGTATGAAGCAAAGCTTGTACGCGCCATAGGCGTATACAAATTTGAAATAAATCACTTAAAAGAGCTGGAAAAACCCCAGTCAATAACGCCAATGGTTAATCAAATTGAAGTTCATACTAAAAACATAAGAAAAGAGCTTATACCATATTGTAAAAATGCAGACATAATTTGCGTGGCATAGTTTCCTTTGGGTTCAGGCACTTTAATTAATAATCATGTGCTTATTGAAACAGGCAGAAAATACAATAAATCATCGGCACAGATAATGCTTAGATGGAACTTGCAGCAAGTATTATTTACTATTCTCCGCTCAGTAAATCCTCAGCTAATTGCAGAAAACATAGATATATTTGATTTTCTTTTGCCTTATGAAGACATGAAAATAATATACAAATTGAATGAAAACCAGCATAACAAAATTACATAGGCTGACCCCAATAATGTTACATTTTAATATTCAGTATAAACATTAGTTTCTAAAAACCTCATTTTTTATCTTTTCTGTTTTACATTATAAAAACCTCCTTTTAACAAAGGAGGTTTTTAACAGAATATCAAATAGTTTATTAATATTTTCATACCTGTTAACTGTCAGCTTCAGCAAAAAAAGATGAATATTTTTCCATAAGAGTACCATATTCACTGAAATAATAATCATGATGTCTTTCCAATACATTTTTTAGCAATTTCACATTGCCAGATTCAATGGCATTTAAAATTTCTTCGTGTTCAGAAATTGAAATTTTCATATAACCGCTTTTTTCAAAATCAAGCATATTATATCGTATTGTATGTGAATAAAAAGGTTCTATAGACTGCCAAATTAAGCCATGTCCTGCTCTTTCAAACAATCTTAAATGAAATTTATGGTCGTATTTTACATATTCTTTAATGTTATTATTTTTCTCATGGAATTTCTGCATTAAAATCAAATCCTCAAAAGAGTCTTTTATTTGAGTTTTTTCTTTAGCCATTTTAATAAGTATATCACATTCCAGTACATGTCTCATATAAGCATATTCTTTTAAAATATTCAAATCGATTAAAGAGACAAAAGTTCCCTTGCTTGGATAAATACTTATAAAGTTCTCGTCAGATAATTTGAGCAGAATTTCCCTTATAGGTGTTCTGCTTACTGAAAGCTCATTGGCAAGAGCATCTTCATTAATTATTTGACCTGGCTTTAAATCGTAATACAGTATTTTATCTTTAATTATTCTATACAGTTCCTGCTTATTATTCCTTTTTTTAACCATTATTTCACCTTTTTCTTTTTTTACCATATTACACAAAATAAAATCAAGTTTCAAGTATTAAAAAATTAAAATTAAAAATAATAATCAGGGTTATAAATTTAATATTTTCATCCTTTTATGCACTAAATAAAATGAATTAACTGCATGTTTCAGCTTTAGAGTCAATTTATACTTATTTAAAATTAAATAATTAAAAATTTAATTGAACATAGAAGCACCATTAGCAACATCACCGGCATTTTTTGTAAAAAGACCTAAAATACCTGCTGTATATTTGGGCTTTGGCATTTGGATTTTAAGCCTGCGCTCAGAAAATATTTTGTCTATTTCTTCTGGCTTCATTTTTACTCCATTAACTCCAACTACATCAATACTTCTTTTTTCAATATCAATTCTTACAATGTCATTTTCTTCAACAAGTGCTATTTCACCGCCGTCTATAGCTTCAGGTGAAACATGTCCTACAGCAAAGCCTCGTGTAGCGCCAGAAAATCTTCCGTCAGTAATCAGAGTACAGCTTTCACTTAATTCTTCTATATTGTATATTTTTTCTGTTGTTTTAAGCATCTCCGGCATTCCGGAACTTTTTGCACCTTCATATCTTATTATAATTACATCTCCCGGATTAATCTTGCCTTTATCTATAGCCTCAATTGCATCTTCTTCGCTGTTATAAGGTTTCGCTAACCCTTCATGAAATCCACAATCATTTTTAACAGCGGCATGTTTAATAACCGCTCCTTCTTTTGCAATATTTCCGTAAAGAACCGAAATGCCGCCTCTTTTTTTATAAGGCTCACTTAATGTTTTTATAATATCTCTCCTGCTTAAATTAAAGTTTTCAAGATATTTGTCCTGCATTTTGAAAAAACCGGAATCTTTAAGCATTTCAAGGTTTTCTCCTAATGTTCTGCCTGTAACGGTCATAACGTCAAGATTGAGCATGCTTTTAAGCTCCATCATAAGTGCCGGCACGCCGCCTGCATACCAAAGCATTCTTGTAGGCCATTTCCCTGACGTTTTAAGAGAGCACAATACAGGCACTTCATTGCTTATATCATCAAAATCTTTAAGCGTTAATTTTATTCCATTTTGAGAAGCTATAGCAGGAAGATGCAGCAGAATATTTGATGAACCAGAAACTGCCGCATGCAAAATCATTGCATTCTCAAAAGCCTTTCTTGTCATAATATCCGAAGGACAAATATTATTTTCAACAAGATACTTTATATGTTTTCCAACTTTTCTTGCCAGGTGTTCAAGAGGCATTTCAGTAGGTATAAGGGCATTGGCAGGAAGTGACATGCCCAATGCTTCAGACATAACCTGCATTGTGCTTGCTGTGCCCATGTACTGACAGGAACCACAGCTTGGACATGCAGCTAATTTGTACTGCATTTCTTCTTCAAATGTCATTTTATTGTTTTTAACAAGCTCATTAGTATCATAGCATATTTCCGGTGATATAAAACCAGGAGCAATATCCATTGAACCGCCTGAAACATGAATACCTGGAATATTAATCCTTAAATGGCTCATAAGATGTGCCGGTAAAGCCTTATCACAAGATGACATAGTGACCATACCGTCGAAAGGATTGGCTTTGGCATGTATTTCTGTCATAGCGGATATAATATCTCTTGAAGGCAGAGAATAGTTCATTCCATCATGGCCTGTTGCTACTCCGTCGCAAATATCTGTTGTATAATACACAGACGGCTTTAATTTGTTTTCAAGACATGACTCCTTTACATAGGATGATATTCTGTCCAAATGTCTGCTTCCGGGGTGTGTATCTCCATATGTATTTTCCAAAAGAATCTGAGGATATTCAAGGCTTTCCTCACTCCAGCCTGTTCCTAACAGTATTGGGTCAACTTCAGGTCCTAACTTTCTTATAATCTGACTTTTTAACTCTCTCATATAAATTAGCCTCTCTTTAGTTTTTAAATATATTAATATATTAATATATTTAAAAATCCAAGTCAATATACATAGGAGATATGTTTTAATTTTTTAAAATTTACAGCAGAATTTTAACACATTATATAACTTACATTTTTTTAACCTTAATAGCATTTACCTTATCTTTAGAAATTTATCAGCGAATTTAATAAAGCTCTGAAATTATCTCTACACACCTGTCTATTCCAAGTGTTCCGCTGTTTAAAGTTATATCGTAATTTTGTGCATGCCCCCACTTCATATCTGTATAAAATCTATGGTATGCGGCACGTCTTTTATCTTTTTCTTTTAAACGCTGTTCTGGTGATTCTTCTCTTTCTCCATACACTTTAACAATTCGATTTGCTCTGTAATCCATATCTGCGTGTATGAAAACTTTCAAACAGTCAGCTTTATCCTTCAAAATATAATCTGCACATCTTCCTACAATAACACAAGACTCTTTTTCTGCCAGTTCAGTAATTATTTTATACTGAATTCTCCAAAGGTAATCCTCATTTGTAGGTCCAAAAGCTCTGTTTAAAAGAGCAGAAGAAAGAAACCCACCGGGAGCATACTCTCCGGCATCTTTTATATAATGCTCGTCAAAGCCGCTTTCCACAGTTATTTTCTGTATCAGTTCACTGTCGTAACACTTAATGCCAAGGTTTTCGGCAACTTTTTTACCAATAGTCCGTCCGCCGCTTCCAAATTCACGGCTTATTGTTATAATTCTGTTTTTCATATATAAGCTCTCCTTAATATTATTTAATCTGCACGTTTTAAGCATTTATATTTAAGCTTTTAAGCTTCTTTATTTCATAAACAACCATTGCCATAGCAAGTATAAATGCCAAGCCGTCTGCAACAGGACCTGACCAAAGAACACCTGTTACACCAATAAATTTCGGAATAATAATGGCTGCCGGTACAAGGAAGATAATCTGTCTTGAAAGTGTAACTGCTGCTGATTTAACAGGTTTTCCTATAGCCTGAAGATATATTGCGGCTACTGTCTGGAAACCATTAAGCGGACAAAGCATAAGGAAAATACGGAAACACATAACTGCAAATTCGTTATACAAACCTTCTTCTGAACCAAAAAGCGATGCTACGCTCATTGGGAAGAACTGGAAAATTATAAAGGCTATAACAGCAACAAATTCTGCCGCAAAAATTGCAATATTAAAAGCTTTTCTTACTCTTGCAAAGTTTTTGCATCCATAATTAAAACCAATTACCGGCTGAGCACCTATAGCTATGCCAACCAGAATAGAAATCATAATCTGGTTAACTTTCATTACAATACCCATAGCGGTAAGCGGAATTTCAGAACCGTAAACTGACTGAGCACCATAAGTTGTAAGCAAGTTATTAGAAAGCGCCATTACAATAGTAATAGCAATTTGTGTAATAAAACTGCTTACTCCAAGACTTAATACACTTTTGCAAATTTTCCCATGGATATGAAGAGCTGATTTGTCAAAATGAAATGTTTTAAACCGTTTTATATACAGAATTGATACAATAAATGAAACAACCTGCCCCATTACAGTTGCAATTGCCGCGCCGCGGACACCCATCTGAAAAACAAATATAAATATAGGGTCAAACACAGTGTTTATTATAGCTCCCAAAAGCATTGAAAACATGGCAAACTTTGGACTTCCGTCTGCTCTAATCATTGAATTTAACGAAGTAGAAATCATTGTAAAAGGCAGACCAACAGCTATTACATATCCATATTCCAAAGCAGCAGGCCGCAGTACATCTGTTGCTCCAAATAAAGTAATGATTGGGTTTAAAAATGCAAGGGTTACAACAAGCATTGCTATACCAGCAATAACAACCATTACAAAAGCATTTCCAACTCCTTTTTTAACACTGTCAACATCACCTTCTCCAAGCTTCAAGCTTAGATAAGCCGCTCCTCCGTCACCAATTAACACTGATAAAGCCAAAGCAATAATTGTTATTGGGAAAACTACATTAGTAGCACCGTTTCCAAGATACCCAACACCCCATCCAATAAATATCTGGTCTACAATGTTATAAAGTGAATTTACTAAAAGTGAAATAACACAAGGTACAGCAAATTTAACAATTAACCGGCCCACAGGCTCAGTCGCAAAAGGACTTTTGTTTTCTGATAAAGCTTTTTCCATTTTAATTCTCTCCTTAATTAAGTAACTGGTTACCTATTTTTGTAAAAATCAGGCAGTGATTCCCAAACATCGGTACACTGCCTTTAATTTACGGTGTTTTTTATATTAGTCTGAATCAATATTTTTCAAAATCATATCTGCCATTTGAATAAATTCTTTTTTCTGTTTGTCAGAAAAATTGCTGCAAAGTTCAGACAAAACTTCTTCGTCTTGGGCAAGAATCATTTTATGTATACCTGCCGACTTTTCAGTGCATATTATTTTTTTATATCTTCTGTCTAATTCGCTTGGAACACACTTTACAAATCCTTTGGCTTCAAGCCTTTGCAAAAGCTTTGTCATTGCTGGATGGGTAACACGCTCTATCTGCTCCAAATCATTTTGATGTATTTCTTTCACTCCAGCCTCTTCTAAACGGCTTACAGAGCCTAAAACACGGAGCTGTACGGCTGTTAAATCCAATGCGCTTGCTTTTTCATCGAGCTTTTTGCGAAAAGCTCTGTTAATAATAGCAATTTTCAAACCAAACGGCATAGCACCCATATTGATTCACCTCTTAAATAAGTAACTAATTACATATTATATACATTCAGCATTTTTATCAATACTGTAAAATAAATCAATATTTAAACTAATATTTCATTAATTCAAAAAACAAGGCGGAGCTTAAAACTCCGTCTTGTTTTAATATTTTAAATTATTGAGAAACAGGCATATTATAAGGCAGTATTGCCACAACCTTATTATTGTCATCATATGCTGCGGCATAACCAGAATTTGTATCAATACCATTTTTTTGATATATAAAGTTAACCAGCCTCGTCTGGTCAAAAACAAATTCACCATTATAAGAAAAAGCTTTACCCGATTCAAACATTTCGACAATCTTATAGTCAGCTAAATCAAATGAACTGTCAAAATTCTTTTTTATATATTCGGCAATACTTCTGCCATTTTTTGTTTCCTCTATATACTTAACATCATCATATACTAAATATATCTCAGACAAACATTTTACATCTTTATTGACTCTAATCAGGTTACTGTATTCAGAGCCTATCAGATAATTTTCCCTTGCTTTTTTATAATAAACTTTTCTGAACTCTGTTGGAAAATTATTAACATTTATTATATCTACAGTTTTATTGCCTGCATTGTAAACTATTGAATCATTGCCAATTTGAAGAACATTAAGGAAAGCCCTTAATGGAATAAAAATACTGTCATCTTTTACAATAACTTTTTTACCTAAATTTTCCTCACCGGTATTATATTTTACAATGGTTTCACCGTCTTTAAACAGAAAATACTGCGCAAACTCAGGGTAATCTTCCAGCAAAACAGACACCTGAATATATGCTGTATCTGTTTTATTGTCAAAACCGTAATAAAAATTATCCAATCCTATTAATTCATTTATATACTGCAAATTGTAATACATAGTTCCGCTTTCATCAATAAATGCGTGTGCTGTATTAAATCCAGCATTGCTTTTTTCTTCAATAACTGCACTTCCAGAATCATTTTTCAGATTCTCATTTGCGTATATAGTACATGAATTAAAAATTAAAAGAGCCGATAACAAAAGCAAAGCTTTTTTCTTCATAATACCACTCCCTTTCGCCACATTAGATATTTGCGATATTTATTTTACTGAATAAATACAATATCAGAATATAATTAAATTTTATTACACCCTGTAAAATTTATCAATTAATGTAATTAAAGTGTAATTAAATCGTTATATAATGAAATAAACCCCCTAAGACCATCTTTATTATGAATGTCCTGGGGGGGGGTGGGTATTTAAATACTTAATATAATTATTTAAATTTATTTACAACAAATTCTTTTAATCTTAACATAGCTTTTTCGGTTTTATCATGGCTTGAAAAAGCAGTTAAACGGAAATATCTGTCTCCGTTTTTTCCAAATCCAGCTCCGGGTGTCCCTATTACACCTGCTGAAAAAAGCAGTCTATCAAAAAATTCCCATGAAGTCATTTCATACGGGCACTTTAACCAAATATACGGTGAATTAATGCCTCCGCAGTAAGAAATACCAATCTCGTCTAATGTTTCTGTTATAATTTTTGCGTTTAAACGGTAGTAATCTATATTTTCAGATATCTGTTTTCTTCCTTCTGCAGTAAAAACCGCTTCTGCACCTTTTTGAACAATATATGATACACCGTTAAACTTTGTGGTTTGCCTTCTTAGCCATAATTTATTTAAGCTCATGTTATTAAAAATAAGCTTATTAGGAATTACCGTATATCCGCAGCGAGTACCTGTAAAACCAGCTGTTTTAGACAAAGAACAAATTTCAACTGAACATGTTTCTGCTCCATCAATCTGGAATATGCTTCTTGGGATTTCTTTGTCTGAAACAAAAGCCTCATAAGCTGCATCAAATAATATTAATGAATTATTTTTATTGGCATACTCAATCCATTTTTCCAGCTGTTCTTTGTTATATACAGCTCCGGTAGGATTATTAGGTGAACATATATATATAATATCTGCCTTTATGTTATAATCAGGCATAGGCAAAAATCCATTGTTTTCGTTGGCATCGGCATAAATTATGTTTCTGCCGTCCATTATGTTTGTATCAACATAAACCGGATAAACAGGGTCTGGTATAAGAACCGTGTTGTCTTTTCCAAGTATATCAAGAATATTTCCAATATCGCTTTTAGCTCCGTCGGAAATAAATATTTCGTTTAAATCCAGTTCAACACCATTTTCAGCATAATAGTTCTTTATTTTCTCACGCAGAAAATCGTAACCCTGTTCAGGACCGTAACCATGAAAAGTTTCGGCTACTGCCAAATCTTCCACTGCCTGTTTCATAGCTTCAATAACAGCTTTGCATAACGGAAGGGTTACATCGCCTATTCCCATCTTTATAACTTCCTTTTCCGGATTTGCCTTTGAATATTCAGCCGCTCTTTTTGCAATTTCCGAAAACAGATAGCTTTCTGTAAGCTGATTGTAGTTTGTATTTGGTATCACTGTTCTTCAACCTCACATTCACAAACAATTTTTGCCGGGCCAGTCATCATAACCGTATTGTCATTAAATATCTTTACTTTTAAAGTGCCTCCGTCTAAAAGTACATTAATATCCTCATTCTTGTCGCAGAATCCTGCCTTTATAGATGCGGCAGCACTGGCACATGCACCTGTTCCGCATGCCATCGTAATTCCGCTGCCCCTTTCCCAAACACGCATTTTAATAGTATTTCGGTTTATTATTTCAACAAATTCAGCATTCACCCCGTCTTTAAAGTATGGATTATGTTCTATCTCTTTTCCATATGTTGAAAGTGGCGCTTCATCGGCTTTTTCTACAAACGTAACTGCATGGGGATTCCCCATATTAACCGGCGTAACTGTTACACTGCCATAAGATATATTCAATACTGTTGGTTCTTGAACCGCACACCTTCCCATGTTTACAGTAATTTCCTCAACCGTTTTACCGTTAGTTTCCAAAGACAAATATTTAATTCCGGAGAGTGTTTCTATAGCCAGCAGCTTTTTATCGGTATATCCTTTTTCATAAACATATTTTCCCACACAGCGAATGCCGTTTCCGCACATAAGAGCTTCACTGCCGTCGGCATTAAATATACGCATTTTAAAATCCGCAATATCAGAATGAGAAATAGTAATTATTCCGTCTGAACCTATACCGAAATGCCTGTCAGAAAGTTTAACTGACCATTCTTCAGGATTATTAAGCTCTCCAAAATAATATAAATAGTCATTGCCAAGTCCCTGCATTTTTGTAAAGTGCATATCAACCCCTCCTATTAATAACCCATTTAAAAAGCCAATCAATTCAGTATCTGTTTTTACTTTCAGCTTTTTTAACCGAAAGTTTCTGTTCAAACCTGTCTTTGCGCACATCCTTTGGTACAGGTGTAGGATATTTTCCGTCAAAGCATGAACTGCAATATTCAGCGTTTCCAATCATATTTTTTAATTCGGATACAGGAAGATAACCAAGGCTGTCAGCACCTATAATTTTTGCAATTTCATCAACCGAATACTTACAAGCAATCAAATTTTCTTCCGAATCTATATCCGTTCCGTAATAACATGGGTGCAAAAAAGGCGGAGCGGATATCCGCATATGTATTTCGGAAGCTCCCGCTTCACGAAGAATTTTTACTATATGCCGGCTTGTAGTACCGCGCACTATAGAATCGTCAATAAGCACAACCCTTTTTCCAAAAACTTCATCTTTTACAGCGCTTAACTTTAGCTTTACCTGATTAAGCCTTCCGGACTGTTCCGGCGAGATAAAAGTCCGGCCTATATATTTATTTTTTATCAGACCGTTTGTATATGGAATTCCAGAAGCTCTGCTAAAACCAAGTGCAGCATCAACTCCAGAGTCCGGCACGCCTATAACAACATCTGCTTCTGCCGGATGGCATTTTGCAAGAATTTCTCCGGCTTTAACACGTGCTCCGTGAACAGAAACACCGTCAATAACAGAATCTGGCCGGGCAAAGTATATATACTCAAATGAACAAAGCTTTTTTTCTTTTGTTGCACAGTGCATTTTATATGATTGAATATTATTTAAGTTATTTATATCAAATACTAAAATCTCACCTGGCTCAATATTCCTTATGAATTCCGCACCTACAGCCTGCAAAGCAGTGCTTTCAGATGCAACAATATACATTCCTTCTTGGTTTTTTCCATAACACAACGGTCTAAAACCGTAAGGGTCTCTCGCGCATATCAGCTTTTGCGGCGACATTAAAATTAAGGAATAAGCACCATCTAAAATATTCATGGACCTGTTTACAGCTTCCTCTATCGATTTTGAACAAAGTCTTTCCTTTGTTACTATATAAGCAATAGTTTCAGTATCACTTGTAGTATGAAAAATTGCTCCCGAAAGTTCCAGTTCATCTCTGAGCTCAGCGGCATTGGACAAATTGCCATTATGGGCAACAGCCATTGAGCCCTTTTGGTGGTTAACAACTATTGGCTGGCAGTTATTGCGGTTATTTCCGCCTGTAGTTCCGTATCTTACATGTCCAATACCCATTTTACCTTTCGGCATTGACGAAAGTATATTCTTTTGGAACACTTCTCCTACAAGTCCCAAATCTTTATGTGCAGTAAATAAACCATCATCGTTAACTACAATTCCACAGCTTTCCTGGCCTCTGTGCTGCAAGGCATAAAGTCCGAAATATATTATCTGCGAAACATCACACTCTTCAGGTGAAATAACACCAAACACACCGCACTCTTCATGAATACTCATTTTTACACCTCTTATATTCAAGCGGCAAAACCATAGCTTTAAGTTATGGTTTTACCGTATAATTAGTTTTTGCACTGCTTCCGTACTTTATCTTTTGTACACATTCTTACAACATAAAACATAAGCTTTTAAAAAACACACTTATACGGAAACTAACAGCAAAAACATTTTAATAATTTTTCAGCCTTATATTATTACCTTACACTAAAGAGCAGTTCTCCGTATGTAGGGAACGGCCAATATTCTTTAGCTGTCAAAATTTCAGCTTCATCGCAGGCGTTTCTTAATTTGTCCATTGAAGAAAGCATTTTATCTCTTATAGCGGCAGACTCTTCAATAACATTTTCCAATGAGCTAATTTCTGCTATTTCTTCTTCAAGCTCATCTGTATACTTATCTATATGTTCCGTAATATCCGAAAGTTTTTTTACAATTTTGCTTTCGTAATAAACAGACATATCTTTATCAATTGATTTTTTAAGAGATGCAGTTTTTGCCGTGTCACTTATATATTTTTCAATTGCCGGAGCAATTTCGCATCTTGCCATATTAACCATTGTATTTGCCTCAATCATTATTGTTTTGCAGTAGTTATCAAGAGTAATTTCACAGCGTGAGTTAATCTCTGCTTCTGACATTACTTTGTGGCTTATAAGCAAATCAACATTTTTCTTATCCAGCAAATGAGGTATACAGTCTGCCGTTGTACGGTAGTTAAGAAGTCCTCTTTTTTCAGTTGCTTCTTTTATCCATGAATCATCGTAACCGTTTCCGTTAAATATAATGCGTTTGTGGTCTTTAATTGTTTTTCTAATCATTTCATGGAGAGCTGTTTCAAAATCCTCTGCCTTTTCCAAGCGGTCAGCATAAATTTTAAGTGACTCTGCTACAGCGGCATTAAGCATAATATTTGCACAGGCTATACTGTTTGATGAACCCAGCATTCTGAATTCAAATTTATTGCCTGTAAAAGCAAAAGGCGATGTACGGTTTCTGTCTGTTGTGTCCCTTGTAAATCTTGGAAGTACATTTGCACCTAACTTCATTTGTGTTTTCTCGCAAGCGTTATATACGGCACCTGTTTCTATAGCCTCAAGCACGGCGTTAAGCTCATCTCCAAGGAAAATTGAAACAACGGCAGGCGGTGCCTCGTTAGCGCCCAATCTATGGTCATTTCCGGCTGTAGCAACTGAAATTCTAAGCAAATCCTGATAATCGTCAACAGCCTTAATTACAGCACAAAGGAAAATTAGAAACTGAGCATTTTCATATGGTGTTTCACCAGGAGAAAGAAGATTAACGCCTGTATCTGTTGATATAGACCAGTTATTATGCTTTCCGCTTCCGTTTACTCCGTCAAAAGGTTTTTCATGAAGGAGGCAAACAAGGCCATGTCGTGCGGCTACCTTCTGCATAATCTCCATTGTAAGCTGGTTATGGTCTGTAGCCACGTTGGTAGTTGTATATATAGGTGCTAACTCATGCTGAGCCGGTGCAACTTCATTGTGCTGTGTTTTTGCTAAAATACCCAGTTTCCAAAGCTCATTGTTAAGGTCTTCCATATATTCTGCAACCCGCGGTTTAATAACACCGAAGTAATGGTCATCCATTTCCTGTCCCTTAGGTGATTTAGCACCAAAAAGTGTTCTGCCTGTAAAAATAAGGTCCTGCCTTTTGTTATACATTTCTCTGTCGATAAGGAAATATTCCTGCTCAGGCCCTACAGATGTTCTTACACATTTAACACTGTCATTGCCAAATAATCTTATTATTCGCATAGCCTGTTTATTCAAAGCTTCCATGGAACGCAGAAGCGGTGTTTTTTTATCAAGTGCCTCTCCGCCGTAAGAGCAGAAAGCCGTAGGTATGCACAAAGTTTTATCTTTTATAAAAGCATATGAAGTAGGGTCCCATGCAGTATATCCTCTTGCTTCAAATGTAGCTCTCAGTCCGCCGGAAGGAAATGAAGAAGCATCAGGCTCGCCCTTTATAAGCTCTTTGCCGGAAAACTCCATAATTACTCCGCCGTCTGGCGACGGAGTAATGAAGCTGTCGTGTTTTTCTGCAGTAATACCTGTAAGAGGCTGAAACCAGTGAGTATAGTGAGTTGCTCCATGCTGTACTGCCCAGTCCTTCATGGCAGTTGCTACAGCATTTGCCAAACTGATATCCAAATTCTGTCCTTCGTCAATAGTCTTTCTTAATGAGTTATAAACATCAGAAGGTAAACTTGCTTTCATCACTCTGTCATCAAAAACATTACATCCAAAAAATTCCGGTACTGTTTTCATATTAAACCAATCCTTTCCAAAAAATTAAAGGCAAAGGGTCTTAAATGTATAAAACATAAAAGACGCCTTTGCCTTTTCAAATTCATATAAAATTGTTATGCCATGCTGAAAGTGTTTATAACTTAACACTTTCAGATATAAAAATAAAAGAGGCAGAAACTTAATGTATCAAACATTGTTTCAGCCCCTTTGCTTTATGCAACGGATTTTACGCCTTAAAATTAAATTTGTCAATACATTTTTTTGTACCAATTAAAAAACATTATTTCTGCATTGACAAAATAATAAAATTGCTATACAATGCAACCAACATGAACAAAGGCGTTCATTTTGAAGCATACTGTGTTTCAAAATGAGCGTCTTTTTTGTTTAATATAATAATTTCAATGAAAGGAACGGTTTAATATGAATATAGAAGGTCAAATACGTATTCCATCCGGCTGTGCTGTTGCTGCTGTCATTTCAAAAGAAGGCAGGAAAATGACGGGAGAAAAAATAATAGACTCAATGAAACCTATGCACGATCGTTCCAACGGTCTTGGGGGCGGTTTTACAGCCTATGGCATTTATCCTGATTATAAAGATTTTTATGCTTTTCATATGTTTTTCAACGACAGAGGCTGCCGAAAAAACTGTGAAGTATTTTTAAAAGAAAGATTCGAAATTATAAAATCAGAAATTATACCAACAAGAAAAATTCCTTCTATTACCGACGAACCTATAATATGGCGGTATTTTGTCACTCCTTTAAGGTCAATGCTTGCTTCTTTTCAGGTTGACGAAAATGAGTTTGTGGCAAGAACGGTTATGAAAATAAATTCCGAAATGCCAGGCTGTTATGTTTTTTCCAGCGGCAAAAACATGGGCGCTTTCAAAGCTGTAGGCTATCCTGAAGATGTAGGAGTATTTTACAAACTTGAAGAATACAAAGGCTATTGCTGGACAGCTCACGGCAGATATCCAACAAATACACCTGGCTGGTGGGGCGGCGCTCATCCGTTTACACTCCTTGATTATTCAGTAGTGCATAACGGCGAGATATCCTCATACGATGCTAACCGCAGATTTATAGAAATGTTCGGATATAAATGCACATTGCAGACAGATACGGAAGTAATAACATACATTATGGATTATCTTATTAGAAAACAAAAGCTTTCTCTTTCAGAATCGGCCAATGTAATTGCGGCGCCTTTCTGGAGCACAATAGAATCAAATAAAGACCCTGAAGAAAAGGAACGTCTTAAATATTTGCGTACTGTATTTTCAAGCCTTTTAATAACAGGACCGTTTTCAATTGTTTTTGGCTTTAACGGCGGACTTATGGCGTTAAACGACCGCTTGAAACTGCGCTCAATGGTAGTCGGCGAAAAAGACGATAAAGTATTTATTGCCAGCGAAGAATCGGCTATAAGAGTTATGGAGCCTGACGCAGAAAACATCTATGCTCCGGCAGGCGGAGAAGCAGTTATTGTTAAAGTAAAGGAAGGTGCATTTTAATGGGAATAGACTTTATATATCCTGATTACGAGGTTATACGTGATAACAACAGATGTACCCTTTGCAGAATCTGCGAAAATCAATGTTCAAACGGAGTACATATTTACGATAAAGAGCGCAATATAATGAAGGCAGACGAAACAAAATGCGTTAACTGCCAAAGATGTGTTGCCTTTTGTCCGACAAGAGCTATTAAAATAGTAAAAAGCGACTGTAAATTACATGAAAATTCAAACTGGACAAATGACACAATTAATGAAATTTATAAACAGGCAAACAGCGGCGGTGTACTTTTGTCATCAATGGGAAATCCAAAGCCACTTCCTGTTTACTGGGACAAAATATTAATAAACGCTTCTCAGGTTACAAATCCGCCTATTGACCCTCTTAGAGAGCCTATGGAAACAAAGGTTTTTCTTGGTAAGAAACCCAGAAAAATCGAAAAGGATAAAGACGGAAAAATAATCTGTAAATTAGAACCACAGTTAGAGCTTTCAGTTCCTATTATGTTTTCAGCCATGAGCTATGGTTCTATAAGCTACAACGCGCATAAAGCATTGGCATCTGCCGCACAGGAACTGGGCATACTTTACAACACCGGTGAAGGCGGACTCCATGAGGATTTTTACTGTTATGGTGACAACACAATTGTTCAGGTTGCATCAGGAAGATTTGGAGTATATAAAGACTATCTTGAGGTAGGTGCAGCAATTGAGATTAAAATGGGTCAAGGTGCAAAGCCCGGTATAGGCGGACATCTTCCGGGGGCTAAAATAGTCGGTGATGTATCAAGAACCCGAATGATTCCTGAAGGCTCTGATGCCATATCCCCTGCTCCGCATCATGATATATACTCTATAGAAGACCTTAGACAGCTGGTATTTTCTTTAAAAGAAGCAACAGAGTACAAAAAGCCAATTATAGTAAAGGTTGCCGCCGTTCATAACATAGCCGCCATTGCAAGCGGCATTGCACGAAGCGGCGCTGATATAATAGCAATCGACGGATTCCGCGGCGGAACAGGCGCTGCCCCTACAAGAATACGGGATAACGTGGGTATACCTATAGAATTGGCATTAGCCGCAGTAGACAAACGCCTTCGCGACGAAGGAATAAGAAATAATGTTTCACTTGTTGTAGGCGGAAGCATAAGAAGCTCCGCAGATGTGGTAAAAGCCATTGCTCTCGGCGCCGATGCATGCTACGTAGCTACAGCTGCCCTTCTTGCTCTTGGCTGTCATTTATGCAGGAAGTGCCAGAGCGGAAACTGCAACTGGGGTATTGCAACACAAAAACCTGAGCTTGTAAAAAGGCTTTCAGCCGAAACAGGCAGTCAAAGACTTGTTAATTTAATGAACGCCTGGACACACGAAATAAAAGAAATTATGGGCGGTATGGGTATAAACTCTGTTGAGGCACTGCGCGGAAACCGCTTAATGCTCAGAGGAATTGGACTTACTGCCAAAGAGCTTGAAATTCTTGGTATATCTCATGCCGGAGAATAAAAATGGAGGTGTAAACAATGCTTATAGATGCTGAAAATATGGACTTTAAAACATTAAATCAAAAAATCCGTGAATCAGAAAACAAAATCCATATAACCGGCTGCTGCGGACAAAGGTTTATAGCTTCCGGTATGAAAGATAAAGAAATAACTATTGATGGTATTTCCGGAAATGCCCTTGGCGCTTATCTTAACGGAGCACACATTATTGTAAATTCAAACGCTCAGGACGCAGTTGGGGATACAATGAACGAAGGAATAATAACTGTAAACGGCAGTATAGGCGATGCCGCAGGTTACGCAATGAGAGGCGGCAAAATCTACATAAAGGGCAATGCCGGTTACCGAGCCGGTATACATATGAAGGAATATAAAACTAAAGTTCCTGTAATGATTATAGGCGGTACAGCCGGAAGCTTTCTTGCCGAATATCAGGCCGGTGGAATAATAATTGTTTTAGGTATTAATAGCAATGGTAGAAAAATTGTAGGCAACTTTCCCTGCACAGGAATGCATGGCGGTAAAGTATTCTTCCGCGGAAGCACGGATGATATTGCTTTTCCTGAAAATGTATGCCTGAAAACCGCATCTGACAAAGACCTTGACCAAATAAAACCTGAAATCACAGAATTCTGTAATATTTTCGGTTATGATACGGAAGAAATATTAAACTCACCATTTACAATAGCAACACCGGACAGCAAAAATCCATATAAACAAATGTATGTTGCAAACTAAAATAAATCTAAAATTTATTTTCTAATAAAAATACATTAAAAACCCTTATTACAGAATTACCGGTAATAAGGGTTTTTTAATGTGTTTTACTCCATAAAACATATTATTTGCCATCTTTATGCCATTTTAGCATTTTTTTGTAAAATTATATTTATAATTACGGGCAATTGTTGTATAATTGTTTACATTCTTTATATTTTAGGAGGAAAAAAATGAAAACTGCCGCCGGTTCAATTTTTGAGATTGATGGTATTCCAAAATTAAGTCACGCACTGCCTATGGCCATGCAGCATGTTGTAGCTATGATAGTAGGCTGCGTTACACCAGCAATTATTACTTCCGGAGTCGCTGGACTTAATCCTGAGGATAAGCTTCTTTTAATCCAAACTTCGTTATTTATTTCCGCAATAAGCACATTATTTCAGCTGTTTCCAATTTGGTCAAAAAAAATACAGCTTGGCTCAGGCATACCAATGATAGTCGGCATAAGCTTTGCCTATGTTCCAACTATGCAGGCAATAGCAGCTTCTTCAAATATGGCCACTATACTTGGCGCACAAATTATTGGCGGTATTGTTGCCATTATTGTAGGAATGTTCGTTAAAAAAATCAGGCCTCTGTTTCCGCCTCTTGTAACAGGTACAGTTGTTTTTACAATAGGCCTTTCTCTTTATCCTACAGCTATTAATTATATGGCTGGCGGAAATACAAGTCCTAATTTCGGCTCATGGCAAAATTGGATTGTTGCTTTATTTACATTAGCCGTTGTTACCGGATTAAATCATTTTTCAAAGGGCATATTAAAGCTTGCTTCCATACTTGTAGGCATTGCCGCCGGGTATATTATGGCTTTCTTCTTTGGCCTTGTGGATATTTCAGGCATCAGTTCAGCCGGATATTTTGCAGTTCCAAAACTTCTTCATTTCGGCTTGGAATTTGATGTAGCAGCGTGCACTGCTATAGGAATACTTTTTGCCATTAACTCAATTCAGGCAATAGGCGATTTTACAGCTACAACTACAGGAGCTATGGACAGAGAGCCTTTAGATAGAGAAATACAGGGCGGTATTGTTATGTACGGCATTTCAAATATCATAGGCGCTTTATTAGGCGGTCTTCCTACAGCTACATACAGCCAGAATGTAGGAATTATAACCACAACAAAGGTAATTAACCGCTGTGTTTTAGGCTTGGCGGCAGTTATAATTATGATTGCCGGATTTTTGCCTAAGTTTTCAGCTGCACTTACTACAATACCATATTGTGTATTAGGCGGTGCTACAGTATCTGTATTTGCCTCTATTTCCGTTACAGGTATAAAACTTATTACAAAAGAACCTTTATCATACAGAAACGCATCAATTGTTGGTTTAGCTGTCGCTTTAGGCGTGGGAATCACACAAACACCTGCATGCCTTGCTCAGTTCCCTGAAAGTATAACAACAATTTTTGGAAAATCTCCTGTCGTTATTGCCACAATTACAGCCATTATTCTAAATTTAATTCTGCCAAAAGATACTGCAGATAAAAAATAATTAAAACCGGATTGAGTAATCTACACTCAGTCCGGCTTTTTTGTTATTAAAATTTCCAAATCAAAAGGTGTATCTATGTCTTTTAATTCCCACTGATTTTTTGCAGGCACTAATACAACATCATCTGGATTTTCTTTAATTATACAGTTGCCGCCTTTACCCTGAGGCAGATTTTTCAATGTTTCAAAATATTTTGCAGGAAAATAAACCGGTGTCCCCTGCTGAACATCAAAAAACAACCTGTGTATTTTATCAGGGTGCATATTTATCATAAGTGACATAACTTCTGCTGTTTCCCGGCTTAAAAGCGGCTGATCGCCCTGAAAAAATATACAGCCCTTTATTTCGGCTTTTTCGACTTCTTTAATGCCAATACGCACAGTATCACTTCTGTAAGGAAAATTATGCACTACAGCTTTAATATTATATTTTTCGCAAAGCTTAGCAGCTTCATTATATCTTGTAACCAATACACGCGCACCAAAAGGCAGATTTACGGCTTTCAATGTATTTTCTAATACTGAGCAGTCCCCAAACTTAACTAAAAGTTTATTTGAACCAAACCTTTTTCCCTGTCCTGACGCCATAATTACGCATCCAATTTGATTAAAAACATTGTCCAAATCTATCAAACAAACATCTTTTCTGTTTTTTATCTCGTTTAAAAACGGTATATCCTGCTTTCGTATAACAGCAAAAAGCCTTTTACTGTCCATAATTTTTAAAATAGCATTGCAGTACTTTAGGTTTTCAGCTTCAATATATCCTATCTCATCTATTGCCGTCCATTCTTCTTTAGAACAAGACAGCTCATTTAAAACCGGAACACAGATGTTTTCAATATTGATATTAATCTTCATCTTGTTTGATTTTCCAGGTATATCAGCACAATAATCCCCAATTTTAACTGTTTGGCTGCCACAGCGAAAATATACGGCTTTTTCCGGAACGGCAAAAGTAATTATATTAGGCTTGCTTAAACCTGTAATATCTGAAAGTATTTTATTAAAAAGAGTTGTTTTTCCAATACCTTTGCTTCCTGTTATAAACAAATGCCGTCTGCCGCTAATTTTCAAAAATCTCTTTATAGATTCGCCTGTTAGCATCTTTGCAGGCATTTGAGTATTGTTCATATTTTAAAATCAGCTTCTTTCCTTCTAAAGTAACTTCACTTCCGCCGCCGTCTTTTCCACCTGTAACCCTTGTTATCAACTGATATCCCAAAGCGCTTTCAGCCTGTTTAATTATTTTAAGCGCTTTTGAATAAGCCATGTGCATGTTAGAGGCTGAAGACCTTAAAGAGCCTGTTTTTTCTATTCCTTTAAGCAGCTGATACGGGCCTTCTCCAAAAAATTTATCTCCCGAATCATCGGCCAAAAACACTTTTATTTTAGGCTGCATAAAAATTCCTCCGATTGATTTAAAAGAACATAATGTTCATTTCCCAAATGGTCTTTGCAGACAGTAAGCGCTACAGCTCCATACAGATTAGATAATGCCTTTTCCATTTTAATTATGCAATCCTTTTTAGGTTCTATAATGTCAGATATTTCTCCGTTTTTTAGTAAAATTAGCCTGTCGCACCACTGTAAAGCCAGATTGGGGTCATGCAGGGCTGTAATAACGCATGAATTTTGCTCCTTAACCATAGTTCCAAACAGCGCCATTATTTTATATCTGTAGTTAATATCCAAAGCGCTTTCCGGCTCATCTAACAGAAAAAGCCTTGCATTTGATACCAGAGTTCTTGCCACAATACACAGCTGCTTCTGGCCTTCACTTAAACTGCGGTAATTTTCATCTGCCCTTTGACTAAGGCCAACTTTATTCAAGGCATTTAAAGCCTGTTTTTTCATTTCTGATGTAGGCTGCTGAAAAATACCGATTCTACTGTTAAAGCCCATACAAACTACGTCTAAAAGCGAAATATCAATATCAATGCCGCTTCTTTGTGGTATATATGCACAAATACTTGCAAGCTTTTTAGGTTTTAAACTGCTTATATCTTTGTTTTCAAGTATGCAGCTGCCTGTATGGTTAATAATACTGCATATAGCCTTTAAAAGCGTTGTCTTTCCGCTTCCGTTTGTTCCAAGCACACCTACTATACTGCCATTTTCAGTTTGAAATGAAATATTATTTAGTATATTTCTACCATTGTATCCGGCTGAAAGATTATTAACTGCAAAGAAACTCATACCGCATTTCTCCTTCTGCTTATGAGGTAAATTAAAAACGGTGCACCTATTAAGCTTGTAAATATACTTACCGGAAGTTCCGTACTTGCCGCACTTCTTGCAAAAATGTCTGCCAAAGATAAAATAACAGAACCCATTAATCCACTTAAAACCATTGTTGTTCTGCGGTTGTTTTTTGTTAAAAGCCTTGCTGTATGCGGCGCAAGAAGTCCTATAAAACTAATAAGGCCTGTAAGGCTTATGGTACAGGCAACAGCCAATGTTGAAATAAGAAGAATTATAAACTGCATTTTTTTTACATCAACACCAAGCATTTTAGCTTCTGCACTGTCGGCCGAAAGCAAAAGTACCTGTCGATGAAACATAAATAACATTAACATACTTATAATGCAAATAACAGCGGGTATCTTCATATCATACAGACTGATATTGTTTAATCCGCCCATTATCCAATACTCAATAGATGCAAGTTCTTTTTCCGGGTCGGCTGTCAGTTTAAGAGCCATCAAAACAGTCTGCGCCAATGCGTGTACCGCAATACCTGATAACACAATGCTGTTGTTTCTGCCTGAATTATCTAATGAAGCCAATAACAGTGTAACTATTACTGCACCAAAAGCCCCCAAAAAAGCCGACAGTGTAACATATAAACTGCCGCTGAAAAATAAAATCCCGGCAGCCGCTCCAGCACTTGCTCCCGATGAAACACCGATTATATCCGGTGATGACAGTGGGTTTCGGAATATGGTTTGAAATGTAAACCCTGTTATTCCCAAACAAAAACCGCCCCATACAGACATTATTGTACGGGAAAAGCGCAAAGTCCAGAATACTTTTCTTTGTATACCCTGGTTTGTTATTATCCCTTCTGCGCTAAGTGGATATTTGCCTATAAATAAACTGCAAATAACCAGCGCCAGTAAAATGACGCCGGTTATTATGCAAAATACTTTATCCAAATTATTCCTGGTACTCAAATCCGTAGAATGTATCATAAAATTCACCAATTATGCTGTTAACTGTATCACTTGTTACATTTTCGCATAAAATACCGCTGAGCCAAACAGCACCTAAAATACCTCCAGGAACAGGACTGTCCCAAGCTTCGGCTGAATTTGGCATTTGATAAACATTGCCGTCTTTTACAGCCTGAAGTTCAGCAATATTAGGGTCATTTAATACATCATCAACAGTGTAATCTGCTTCTGCCGCAATTATAATGTAATCAGGATTCCATGCCAAAAGCTGTTCATAGCTTACCTCCGCCCAGTAAGTATCTGAAATTTCGGCAGCTACATTTTCGCCGCCAGCCATAGTTATAAGGCTGTTCTGGTACATTTTGCTGCCTGCTGTTGAAAGAAATGATGAATTTCCTGCTAAATATACTGTAGCTTTTTCAGTATCTGCTGTAGCTTCACTTAAAAAAGCTTCCTGCTGTGCTACAAAATCAGCTAATTCTTCGGCTTCTTCCCTGCAGTTTAATGCAGTTGATACTATATCTCTCATTTCATCAGAAAGCGCCTGGTCTTCTGGGTTAACAAGAATTACCGGAATACCTAATTCAGTTAATGTATCTGCCGCATCGCTGAGTTTTAAAGGAAGAATTGCAAGGTCTGGTTCAAGAGCGGCACAGCCTTCCAAATCAAACTGCTTTGCTGAACCAACATTAGGAAGCTCAATTAATTCCGGTGCGCTAAGGCTGTAAATAGGTCTTTCTGCCGCCTTTGCTTCAATGCCTACTAATTTGCTTTCCTGACCTAATGCAATTAAAAGGCTTGTAGAAATATAATAACCGCTGACTATTCTTTCAGGTTCTTCTTCGATTACTACTTCGCGGCCTGCCTGGTCTGTTACAGTTACAGGGTAACTAACCTGCAAAGATTCTTCAGTATCAGTACTTGCTTGCTCGCTGCTGCTTGAAACTGCCGAAGATGAAGCAGATGATGCTGAACTGTTCTGAGCCGTACTGCCACAGCCTGCCACAGAGATAATAAAAACAACTGACAATAATAAAGATATTAACTTTTTCATAACTTTCCTTTCCCTTCGTTATACTTTAAAAAATACAACGAAATTGTACCATAACGGACTATTTATTTCAATCATATTTTGCTATAATCTACATGAAATATACTTTAGGAGTGATTTATATATGATTACTATAAAAAATTACATCCGTGCCAGCAGTTTGCAGGAAGCTTATGATTTAAACCAAAGTAAACAAAACCGTATTATCGGCGGCATGCTTTGGATTAAAATGGCCAGCAGCAATGTTAATACAATTATTGACCTCAGTGGTTTAGGGCTCGATTCGATAACCGAAACAGATACAGAATTTTCGATAGGTGCAATGGTTACTTTACGCCAGTTGGAAATGCACCAGGGGTTAAACAACTATACAAATAATGCCATTAAAAACTCCGTACATGATATTGTAGGTGTTCAGTTCCGCAATATGGCAACAGTAGGTGGAAGTATTTTCGGCAGGTTTGGCTTTTCAGATGTGCTTACAATGTTTCTGACTCTTGACTGTGATGTTGAGCTTTATAAAGGCGGAATTATCCCATTAAATAAGTTTTCACAAATGGATAGGGACAACGATATTCTTGTAAGGCTTATAGTGAAAAAAACTCCCGGGAAATTTGTTTATACTTCAATGAGAAACACAAAAACAGACTTTCCTGTTATTGCCTGCGGTGTAAGCTGTATAAACGGACAATACAGATTTTCAATAGGCGCAAGGCCTGGAAGAGCCCTGCTTTTAACCGACGAAAAAGGAATACTTTCAAATGGATTAACAAAACAATCCGCTGAAAGCATGGCTGAATGGGTATCAGAAAACATACCTACCCAAAGCAATATCCGCGGCAGTGCGCAATACCGTACGCACCTTATTAAGGTATTGACAAAAAGAAGTTTATTAGAACTGGAGAAGGTGAAATAAATGGAAATAACTGTTAATGTTAACGAGCATACTATAAAAAGCGATATAGAGCCTGATTGTCTGCTTATTGATTTTTTAAGAGAGCACGGCTGCTACAGTGTAAAGCGCGGCTGTGAAACCTCAAACTGCGGTCTTTGCACAGTGTTATTAGACGGAAAGCCAGTTTTGTCATGCTCTATGCTCGCTGTAAGAGCAAACGGCCATACCGTTCATACTTTAGAAGGCCTTCAGGAAGAAGCAAAAGACTTTGTTGAATTTATAGCAGACCAGGGTGCTGACCAGTGCGGATTCTGCAATCCGGGCTTTGTTATGAACACCATATCCCTGCTCAGAGAAAACCCTGACCCTACTGACGATGAAATTAAATCGTATCTTGCAGGCAATCTTTGCAGATGCTCAGGATATGAAGGCCAGCTTAGAGGAATACGTAATTATTTAAACAGCAAAAAAGCATAAGGAGGAACTATGGAAAATACAAATTATAAGTCTGTAGGTAAATCCTACCGCAAAAAAGACTCAATGCAGCTTCTTTTGGGAAAACCTGTATATGTAGACGATATTACACCGGACAATGCTCTGGTTGTTAAAATTCTCCGTTCACCTCATGCAAATGCTATTGTAAAAAATATAAATACTTCAATAGCCAAAAAAGTTCCGGGAATAGTTGACATATATACCTGGCAGGACGTGCCAAAAAACCGCTTTACCATAGCCGGACAGTCCTATCCTGAACCGTCGCCTTATGACAGGCTGATACTGGACAGGCATGTGCGTTTTGCTGGCGATGCAGTGGCAATTATAGCGGCAGAAAATGAAAAAGCCGCCTTAAAAGCATTAAAACTAATTAAAGTCGAATATGACGTGCTTGAGGGAGTTCTTGATTTCCGCACAGCTAAGGATAATGCAGTTCTGGTGCATCCGGAAGAGGACTGGTTTCCGCCTTGTCCGGTAGGCGGTGATTCAAAAAGAAATCTTGTTTCAAGCGGCTGCGACAGCCATGGCGATGTTGAAGCAGTTTTGAACGACTGTGATATTGTTCTTGAAAGAACATATCACACCAAAGCTTATCAGCAGGCAATGATGGAAACTTTCAGAACATATACTACTCTTGACCGTTACGGAAGGCTGCATGTTATATCTTCAAGCCAGATAGTATTTCATGTACGCCGAATTTTATCACGTGCCTTAAACATACCTAAAAGCCGTATAA
>CALWHR010000123.1 GCA_944380455.1 uncultured Clostridia bacterium | reverse complement strand
TGTCATTTTAACACTTGTAACCTTGCTGTCAGTTGCCATCTGTCCGCATATTTTAACTTCTGTTTTGTTAAAACTTACCTTTGCCTGAAATCCATAAGTTTCAGCCACATATTCTCCATCAAGCCATACTTCGCCCCATGTACCGCTCATTACTCTTTTTGCACTATCCATAATTTGTTATCCTCCTTAAATATCCTTATATATCCTTATATAGCAATATTAATGTCAATGTCCTCAATAGCATCAAGTATTTTAATGCTTGCCGCAATAAATACTTTGCTTCCTGTGTTTGCTTCTTTAATTTCCTGCTCTTTCATAACAGAAGTATCAATGCCTTGTGATTTAAGGTAGTTTTCCTGTGCCTGTATATCAATGCTTACAGAAGTTTTGCCCTTATCAAGTATACCGTCCATCTCAAGCTGTTCAAAATACCCTTTAATTGCTGTAATAAGTATACATTTATTGTCATAGCTGTTTGAATACTTGCCGATGTAGCTGTCCTCTACAGTTGTTCTTATGTCATTATTAATCATGTCAATGGCTTCTACAATTTTTATCTTTTTGTAAGCTTCGCCCTTACCTTCAACTGTAGTTACAAAACTGTTTACTCCACGACCGACTTTAACTTTTTCACCATCGTGAATAAGTATAAATTTTCCCTGGTCGATTGCTTCATCTGCTTGAGCCCTTGTAAGTCTTGTAATATCATTAATCTCTGTAAGCGGTGCGTAAGTACAGCTTATATTCATTGGTGTTCCGGCAATAAGTCCTGCAATTCTTGAACAATACTCAGCTGCTGTATATGTCTTTTCTCCATCTGTTAGTCCTTCTGCTGCAAAGTTAATAATAGCTTCACTGTCTGCTTCAATATTAGGAAGAACAGCTTTATATGTTGCATTGTTGTTGAGTCTTTCACTTAATACCCAGCTTTTAAGTGTTTCAGCTTCTTCCGGTGTTCCTGTTGGCGGAAGACATATGTAATCAAATTTTTGTGTAGCAAAATATGTAAGTGCTGTGCTTATTTCAGCCTCAGCATTAATTACATAAATAATCACTGCTTTTGGCGGTGTCTGATAACCTAAAAATGCTCTTTCGATATACTCTTTGTTTTCTTGTGTTAAATCAGCAGGTATTTCAGTTACATTTGTAAGTATATATGCTCCGCTTACACTTTCGTCTCTTAATATAAGTGCAACTGTTCCCTTTTGACTTCTCTCGATTGCAGTAATTCCTGTTGTTTTAAATTCAATGTTAATACTTGGTAATCCCATTCTTATTCCTCCTTAAAATTTGTCTCAATTGATTCCATAACAGGGTATTTTTCTTTTTCAATTCCTCTTTCATCAAAAAATTTAGTTTCCAAAGAAACATATGTTTCTTTAGTGTCTTCATTTGTTTCTACATAAGATGAAATATTGATTTTTCTGTCATTTACAGCAAGCTTTCCGCTTTCAAATATTTCGCAAATCTTTTCTCTTAACTCTCTTTCAGAAAAAGACCCTTCACTGTCACTTGCGTAACAGTCAATTCTAAATTTCTTTGTTCTTTTAACAGTGCTGTAATTTACATCTTCAGCTCTGTCCTCTGTTACAGACATAAAAAAAGAAGGTTTTTCATAACCTTCATCAAGAGTATCAATATAAACCTTTATACCTGTTTTTTCTGTCAGTAACTTTTCCAAAACCGATAGTATTTCTGAGGTTTTAGTCATTTTGCTTCTCCTTTCTTAGTTTACTAAAAAAACATTTTAATAAAATTCATATCATCACCACCTTTAAAATAAAAAGGCAGCATTAATTGTTATAATTAATGTTGCCTTAAATAATACACTATCACTATACACCTTTTTTACGTCCCCTGGGTTACCCTTTTGCTCTTTTAATGTAATATTATTTAAAAATATTAAAACAAATCGCAAAAATAACAATTATTTAAGCCTTACCAAAATTTATCTCCTAATACCCTTATTCTCAGTATTAAGCACCTATGTCAAATTTTACTGTGACTTTTAAACTAACAATTTTAACTTCTCTGCTTAACAAAAAACGTGATAAGACCCTAATAAATATTATTACCTCCTTTATTGCTTATAGCACTATATTTACATAGTATCTCTTACACCAAAAATTTCTTTTTCATATTTATATTTTAAGGTTTAATTTCTATCAAATATCATTAATTCACCACATTTTTCTGTATATCTAAACTATATTTTTTCTTAATATTTTGCGTATAATTTTTTGTATTTTGGTACAAATACTATGTTGTACAGCGATAACTTGAATGTGATGTTTGTTTTATTTCGTTTTTCATTTAGTTTAAAACCTCCATAATACTTTTTTGATGCGGCTACCAAACCATCTTTATCGTATCATGTAGGTTTTCACTTACCAAGGCATTTTGTCTACCTCTGGTAGAACCATAGGTTCATTTACGCTAAAGCGCCAACTAAAAACAGCCAGCAGTCTGTTTAACTGCTGGCTGTTTTTATATATTAAATCCAGCGCATAGAAGTTTCTGTATCTATAAGCCTTATATCATTATGAATACCGTACAGTTTATTTGTTATTTCTTTGTCCACATGCATATGTCCAAAATACCATTTTTTAAATCTTTCAGACTTTGTTAAAATACTGTACCAATCATCAAAAACCTGAGGAAGTGTATACCCATCATCAATTGGTTTCTGCCTTGATATATGTTTTCTTGCAGATAACGGCGTTTCATGAGTTATAACATAGTCTATCTTATCAGCGTAATTCAATAAGCGCTCTTTTCCATATTCTATCTCGCTGTTTGTAGGCTCTTCTTCTTTCCACCAGCTTACGCCATCTTTCCTTCTGTCTTTATCTACAGAGCGCGCTCCGCCAAATGTAAAAAAGTTATTGCCGTATATAGAATATATTTCACCCCGCATTAAATGGAATACTCTCTCACCAAGTTTATGTACTTTTCCGCCGTTCCACATGCTTACTTCCATACTGTTTAATAATTCATGATTTTCATGGTTTCCATCTATAAATGCAACTGTTCCAGGGAAAATCTGCTGTAAACTGTTTATATCATAAATATAGCTTTCATCCCATACATATCCGGCATCACCGGCAATTAACAAAATATCCGTATCTCTAAGCTCGTTTTTTTCAGCCAAGCCAAACAGCGGCACAAACGTACGATGTTTATCACCTGTTACAAAAACTCTTTTTGTCATTAACTCCCTCCAAATAAGCTTTAATATCTTTATAATTTGTAATGGTATACTCCATTAATCTCTTTTCTTGTAATTCTGCCTGAAAAATAAAGATATTGTAAATGGGCAATAGCTTCACCTGTTGCAAACCATTTCTGTGGGGCAGGAAATTCCTCCCAATTTTTGCAGTCAATTTCCCAAGTCATATCTCTTGCTACCATATATGCTGTTTTTTCATCTTTGCCCAAAATATGTATAACCTCATTAAGCCTTTCTTCATGATGCTTATACAATTCTTTTATTCTGCCGTACATGTTTTTAACAGGTGTTCCGTGAGCTGTTAAAAGCAATTCAACGTCAAGTTTTTCTATTTTGCCAAGGCTCTCCAAATAATCTTTAAGAGGATTTTCAGCACTTAATTCAATACATATATTAGGTGTTATTGTGCCTAAAATATGGTCTCCGCAAAACAGTACTTTCTTATCACTGTCATATAAACACATATGTCCAGGTGTGTGCCCCGGTGTAAGAATGGTTTTAAGGTTATAACCGCCATAGCTTATACTATCTCCTTCAGATAAATAAGTAAAATTAACTCTTTCTTTGTGGCAGTATTTTCTTCCGGGATGAATATCGGTATTTCTTCCAAAATCAGCTTTCGGAAAACCATATTTAATAAACAAATCATCCAGCATTCTCCAATAGAGATTTCCCACTTCAAAATTTATTAATTCTCCGTCAGTTTCACTTGAGTAAATAGTACTTGTTTTTGCCGCAAAATCAGGAACAAGTCCGCAGTGGTCTGAATGAAGATGTGTAATAAATAAATCTGTCTTATTAATTCCCAGTTCATCAAAAGCACTTTGCAGAGCTTCTTTGCACTCTGAACGGTTAAAACCGGTATCAATCAAAAGGTTTTTTTCTCCTTTAATTATGTAAGCGTTTATTTCTCTAAGCGGGTTATTAGGCAGCGGAACTGTTTTTCTGTATATATTTTCAGCAACTTTTGTAAGCATATCTATCTCTCCTAAAAGTAAAATTTAAAATGGTAAATAAAAATATTTCTGTTACATGCAAGTATAGCATATACAAGCCTTGCACGTCTATCCCTAAAAGTTCGGCATTTAAACTTTAAAAGCTGTATTATAAAACACATTAATTATGATTCAATATTTTCCAACATAGCTAAAGCGGCACAGAACATACCGTGCCGCTTTGCTTAAAAGCTAATTATATTATACTTTTCTTATACTTCAAACTGAAGGTTTTGATTTAAACCAACCGTTTAAATATTTTATTTGTTCTTTCCTGTACGCTTCTTTAATAGAGGCAATATGCCTATCAATACTACAAGAACTACTCCTGCTGAACAGAACATGGCAATGTAGCGTTTCAAATCAAACATATCTCCGGTTTTTGCAACTATGCTGTTCTCCGGTATATATTCTTTTGAATGTTCTTCGGTTTCTTTTGTAGTTTTTTCCGGATCATCTGTATCGGTAACAGATGGATTATCCGTTACAGGAGGTAGATTATTTTCCGGTATAGGCGGTATTACAATATCAGGATCAGGCGCCGGTTCAGGTTCCGGCTCCGGAATTGGCTCCGGTTCAGGCTCTGGCTCTGGTTCAGGATCCGGTATTGGATCAGGACCTCCTCCAGGCGGTATTTCATCATCTGACCTGTGTCTTCT
>CALWHR010000122.1 GCA_944380455.1 uncultured Clostridia bacterium | reverse complement strand
ATGTAGTAGACAATACTCCCCTTTGCTCTTTTATATTTCCTTCAATAGTAAAACAGCAGGACATAGTATGCGGTATTTCAAGCGGCGGAAAAAGCCCTGTTATTACTCAATATATAAAGGAAGAAATAATAAAATTCATGCCCCATTTTTTAGGGGATATTAACAACCGTATGGGTGAAATACGTGAAACAGTAAAGCAAAAAATAAACAGTCAAAAACTGCGAGGTAAAACCATGCGGCGTATATTTGAAACACTTTTAAAAAGCCGGAATTTAAGCAGTAACGAAGAAATAAACGAAATAATAAACACTATGGGTGATAAAAATGACATCAATTAAAATAGGTACCCGCGGCAGTGCCCTTGCCCTTAAACAGACCGAAATGGTTATAGACAAAATAAAAAAAGCCTTTCCTGACATAAAAACCGAAACTGTCATACTTAAAACAACAGGTGATAAAATAACTGATAAGCCTCTTTATGCCATAGGCGGCAAAGGTCTTTTTGTAAATGAGTTTGAAGAAGCACTTTTAAAAGGCGAAATTGACATGGCTGTTCACAGTGCAAAAGACATGCCTTCCAAAACGGAAGAGCCTTTTTGTATACCGGCTGTTCTAAAAAGAGGAAATCCTTTTGATGCAGTTATAACACTTAAAGATATTTCTTCTGAAAATACTCCTGTTTTCGGTACATCAAGCCCAAGACGCCAAATAATGATAAAACGCCTTTATCCAAATTGCGTAACCGAAAATTTAAGGGGTAATGTGCCTACTCGTCTTAACGCACTTAAAAGCGGCAAATTCGACGCCGTTATACTGGCCTTAGCAGGAATTGAGCGTTTAGGCATCGACACATCGGAATTTAACTTAATTAAATTAAACTCGGAAAAATTTATTCCGGCTTCATGTCAGGGTATTATAGCGTTGCAGTGTGTTAAAGGCACAAAAACGGAGGAAATTTTAAAACAAATAAACCACAGCGACACAAAAACAGTTTTCGACATCGAAAGACGTTTAATGTGCCTTTTAGGCGCTGACTGCCACGATGCCGCCGGAGTTTATGCAGTAAAAAGCAACAATAAAATTTCCGTAACAGCTTTTTACAAAAATTCTCCTGTTTTAAAAACAGAAATTGACGTAAACAACATAGAAAACCAATTAATTAAAATGGCAGGTGACTTAAAAAATGGAATTTAAGCCCTTTGTTTATATAGCCGGAGCAGGGCCCTCTAACCCGGATTATATTACAGTTAAAACAGCCCGAATTATTAAAACATGCGATGTTGTTATATACGACAATCTATTGGACAGTTCAATATTAAACAAATGCAAAAGCGGCTGTATTAAATTATATGCCGGCAAATCTGCCGGAAGCCATTACATGAAACAAGAAGAAATAAACAATCTTATAATTGAATACGCCTTAAAGGGAAATATTGTCCTGCGACTTAAAGGCGGTGACCCTTTTGTTTTTGGTAGAGGCGGCGAAGAATGTGAGGCTTTAAAAAAAGTCGGCATTGGCTATGAAGTTATACCTGGAGTTACCTCTGCCACAGCTGTTCCCATGTCGGCCGGCATACCCGTTACCCACAGAAGGCTCAGCCGTTCTTTTACAGTTGTAACAGGCCACACAGCAGACGGAAATTTAAAAGACAGCATTAATTTTGCTTCTTTAGCCAAAACAGGCGGAACACTTGTGTTTTTAATGGGGCTTAATGCCATTAACACAATATGCACCTCTCTTATAAATAACGGCATGGAAGAAAGCACACCCTGCGCCGTTATATCCAACGGAACAAGAGAAAATGAGCACTCCGTAAGGGGCACGCTTAAAAACATATCCGAAATAGTAAAAAACGATGAAAGAATAACATCTCCTTCAATTATAGTTGTTGGTAAATGCGCTTCTCTTGATATGCGCTCAGATATACGCCTTCCCCTTTCCGGCATAAAAACCGTAATATGCGGGACGGAAAGCTTCTGCCAAAAACTTTCAAATAAAATAATGTCTTTAGGCGGCTCAACAGAAATATTAAGCTATGTAAAAATAATACCACTTACCGAAAAGCCGCTTATGGAGGAATTTAAAAACATACAAAATTACAGTGTTGTTGTATTTACCGGGCCTAACTCCATTAGGCTGTTTTTTGAGCATTTGAATAATTCTGAAATTGACATACGTGCGTTAAGCCACATGCGTTTTGCCGCAATAGGTCCAAGCACAAAGGAATTTTTGAAAAACTACGGCATTAAAGCCGATATTATGCCAAAAACATATACTTCTGACGCTTTAGCCAAAGAACTTATTGAAAACTGCCAGAAAAGCGATAGAATACTTATACCAAGAGCTTTAAAAGGAAACAAAGTTTTAGGTGAAAGTCTTAAAAATGCCGGTATTAAATTTAAAGAAATTCCACTTTACGACACAGTATGCCAAAACATAGAAAATATGCCATCAAATGCAAATTTTATTACATTTGCCAGCTCTGCCGGTGTACGCGGATTTTTTGAAAAGGGCGGAAATATACCGGAAAACACAAAAGCCGTATGTATAGGTAAATACACAGCCGAAGAATTGGAAAAACACGGATTTTTAAATTTTTCAGTTGCAAAAGATGCCTGTGCCGACGGCATAGTTGAAACAATATTAAACGAGGTGAAAAATAGATGTTCAGATTCAGAAGATTAAGGCAAAGCAGTGCCATGCGTGATATGGTATGCGAAACACAGCTTTACCCAAAGGATTTTATATACCCTCTTTTTATAATTGAAGGTGAGAACATAAAAGAAAGTGTTGAGTCCATGCCTGGGGTTTACAGATACTCTATAGACTTAATGGACGAAATACTTGAAAAAATAGATAAAAGCGGCATTTCCGGGGTGCTTCTTTTCGGCGTGCCGGAGCACAAGGACCCTATGGGTACAGAAGCCTACAACGAAAACGGTATTATTCAAAGAGCTATAAGGCATATTAAACAAAAATACCCTGAAATGATTGTTATAGCCGATATCTGCCTTTGTGAATATACAAGCCACGGCCACTGCGGAGTTATTGATGGAGAACATATATTAAACGACGAAACACTTCCGCTTCTTGCTAAAATGGCAGTTACAACAGTAAAGGCCGGTGCGGACATGGTAGCTCCTTCCGATATGATGGACGGAGATGTGGCCGCCATAAGAAAAGCATTAGACGAAAACGGTTTTATTAATACTCCTATAATGGGATACAGTGCAAAATATTCATCAGCTTATTACTCTCCTTTCAGAGATGCCGCAGGCTCAGCGCCTGGCTTTGGCGACAGAAAATCTTACCAAATGGACTGCCGCAACGGCAAAGAAGGTCTTAGAGAAATAGAAAACGACATAAATCAGGGCGCTGACATAGTTATGGTTAAGCCGGCTTTGGCTTATCTTGATGTTTTAAAGGCCGCATCTGAAAAATTCGACTATCCTTTAGCCGTTTACAACGTAAGCGGTGAATATGCCATGGTAAAGGCTGCCGCATTAAACGGCTGGATTGATGAAAGAAAAATAGTAACCGAAAACTTAACTGCCATGAAGCGTGCCGGAGCCAAAATAATAATAACTTATCATGCCCTTGATATGGCACAGTGGCTTAAAGAGGAGTATTTAAAATGAAAACTGAAAATTCCGAAAAACTTTATAAAAAAGCCGTAACACTTATGCCCGGCGGAGTTAACTCCCCTGTAAGAGCATTTAATGCTGTTGGAAGAACACCGCTTTTTATAAAAAGTGCCAAAGGCTCTAAAATAACAGATGTTGACGGCAATGAGTTTATAGATTATGTCTGCTCTTGGGGTCCGGGAATACTGGGTCATGCAAGAGAAGAAGTAATTGAAGCTGTTCAGGAAGCATGCAGATACGGCTTAACATACGGTGCACCTACTGAAAAAGAGTCAATACTTGCCGAAATGGTTATGAGCCTTATGCCGCATATAGAAATGCTTCGTCTTGTATCCAGCGGAACTGAAGCTGTAATGAGTGCCGTTAGAGCCGCAAGGGGCTACACAGGCCGAGATTTTATAATTAAGTTTACAGGCTGTTACCACGGTCACAGTGACGGACTTCTTGTAAAGTCCGGTTCTGGCTTAATTACAAATGCCGTTGCAGACAGTGCCGGAGTGCCTAAGGCATATACCCAGTGCACACTTGTAGCAGAATACAACAATAAAAAATCAGTTGAAGAATTATTCGATAAATACCCAGGCCAGATAGCCTGCCTTGTGGTAGAGCCTGTTGCCGCAAATATGGGTGTTGTACCGCCTAAAGACGGATTTCTTGAATTTTTAAGGGACATAACAGCCAAAAACAATACCGTTTTAATATTCGACGAGGTAATAACCGGTTTCCGCCTTGCTCTTGGCGGAGCTTCCGAATATTACGGTGTTAAGCCGGATATGGTAACACTTGGCAAAATAGTAGGCGGCGGTATGCCTGTAGGCGCATACGGCGGCAGAAAAGAAATTATGCAGACTGTATCCCCTGTGGGAAAAGTTTATCAGGCCGGAACTCTTTCAGGAAACCCAATAGCCGTTACAGCGGGAATAGAAACACTTAAAATACTTATTAACGACCCGGATATTTACAAACGTATAGACAAAAAAGCCGAAAAAATAGAAAAAGCCTTTTTATCAACAGGCAAGGTAACAGTAAACCGTGTAGGCTCATTAATGAGTGCATTTTTCACAAAAGAAGCTGTTACAGACTACAAAAGTGCCATGGCTTCAGACACGAAAGAATACGCGCGGTATTTCTCACACATGCTGGAAAAGGGAATTTATGTTGCACCATCACAGTTTGAGGCTATGTTCGTTTCAGATGCTCATAATGATGAGGACATTCAAAAAACTGTTGATTCCATACTGAGTTTTAAATAATAAAAAGCTTTATATTTAGTTTCATTAATACAAAAGTCAGTCGATTTAAACGGCTGGCTTTTTGTTTTTTAATAAATACAGCAATTACTATTTGAACTAAAAAAATTAAGACTATAGTTTTATCTATAGTCTTAATCTTTATAATGTGTACAAATATTTATTTTTTATTTTTAATAAGTTATAG
>CALWHR010000121.1 GCA_944380455.1 uncultured Clostridia bacterium | reverse complement strand
GACCTTGATATGGCTGACGGCCTTGAGCTTGAAAGAAACCTTAACGGCCTTCTTTTCTCAACAGAAGATAAAAACGAGGGCGTTGGTGCTTTCATCGAAAAGAGAGCAGCTAAATTCTCTGGTAAATAAGATATGTACCTGTTGCCACTCCGGAATTTTTCCGGAGTGTTTTTTATTGTTCTTTATCATTTTCATCTTCGACTTTTTCTATGTCAGCTCCAATAGATTTCAGCTTCTTTTCAATATTGCTGTATCCCCGTTCTATGTGGTAAATATCGCCTATTTCCGTAGTTCCTTCGGCGGCAAGAGCCGTTATTATAAGAGCTGCGCCTGCCCGCAGGTCTGGTGCTTTAACTTTTGAGCCCGTAAGCTTTTTAACACCTTCAACAACTGCTACCCGTCCGTCTGTTTTAATGTCTGCCCCCATGCGCTTCATCTCAGCTGCCTGTAAAAATCTGTTTTCAAATACCGTTTCAGTAACCATGCTGGTGCCCTTGGCTATAGTCATAATACTCATAAATATTGCCTGCATGTCTGTTGGAAATCCCGGAAAAGGCATTGTTTTAATATTAAAAGCCTTCCTTTTGCCTGCCGAGTATACTCTTAATCCGTCAGGATTGTTTTCAACACACATTCCGCACTCCTCAAGCTTTGCCGCCGCAGGCTTAATGTGGCCGTACACTGCGTTTTTTATTGTTATATCCCCGTTTGTAACAGCTGCCGCCGCCATAAAAGTTCCGGCTTCTATTCTGTCTGGTATAACTGTATGCTCAGCACCATGAAGCTTTTTAACACCTGTTACCTTTATTGTTCCGTTGCCCAGACAAAAAACACCTGCCCCCATTTTGTTCATAAAATTAATTAAATCCATAATTTCCGGCTCAAGTGCAGCATTTTCAATTACCGCAACCCCGTCTGAAAGTGCCGCCGCCATTATAATATTCTCTGTTGCTCCAACACTGGGAAAATCCAAATAAATATGTCCGCCCTTTAGTTTAGTAGATTTTGCTTCTGCTGTACCGTACTCCTGTTTTATTTTAGCTCCCAGCTTTTCAAATCCCTTTAAATGCAAGTCGACTGGCCGGCTTCCTATAGGACATCCTCCAGGAAGAGGCATTTTAACAAAGCCGCTGCGAGCCAAAACCGGACCCATAACAAGAAATGATGCCCGCATTTTAACTGCCTCATTCTCTTCCGACACATCTCCGGATATATCTTCGGCTTTAATTTTAACTTCCTGCGTTATCTGGTTATACTCTGCCTCTGCTCCTGTTTTTTTTATAATATCCAAAAGTATAAATACATCTCTTAAAGGCGGCACGCCTTTTATTACACACTGCTCATCTGTTAAAAGACATGCACATAATATAGGCAAAACGGCATTTTTCGCGCCGCTTAATTCAACCTCGCCGCTTAAAGGCCCGCTTTTTTTTACAATAAATAAAGACATACTGAAAATCCCCCTTGACTGTTTTGATTTTAGTATGTCTTGTTTGATGTTTTTATATAAACTGAAATTAATGTTATTTGCCCAATATAAGTTTGTCAAATAAGCTTTTTCCTGTTTCTGTTGTAAAATTCTGGTTTTTTATACTGCTAAAATCAGCCTTGACGCCAAACTCCCCTTCGTCTATATTAACAATTAAATCCGCTTCTATAATAATCCTAAGCAATTTATTGTCTTTAATATTGTATGTATGGTGATGAGCTATTATATAGGTAATTTTTTCAATTTCTTCTTTGTTAAAACCTGCCTTTTCTAAAATCGGCAAAGCAACCTGCGGTCCAAGCTTTTCCTGATATATTCCTGCCGAGCTGTTGAACCTTTTTTCAGCCTCATGGATACCAATATCATGAAGTATGGCAGATGCTTCAATAATCTGTTTTTCAAATTCATTTAAATTTTCGCCTTCGGCAATATATTTTGCAAAACCATACACTTTTAAAGCATGGTTAATTCTTCTTAAATCCGGCGCATTATATTCAATCATCATTTTCAAAACCTGCGGTATTTTATCCATTTTTTACCTCCAAAGAATATTGTTACATATGTTTTACTTTATATTTTATCCAAATACAATATAAAATTTAAAAATACTATTTTAAAATTTATTTTTTTATCGTAAAATTATATATACATTGACACGTATAGTTTAAATTGCTATAGTTAAGCCAAATGGATAAAATAAATACTTAATATAGGAGAGGGGATTTTAAATGTATTGTGTAAGAAATGTAACAGAAGACCTTTACTGGGTAGGCGCTAACGACAGACGTCTTTCTCTTTTTGAGAATATCCATCCAATCCAGAAAGGTGTTTCATATAATTCATACCTGCTTTTAGATGACAGCACTGTTCTTTTTGATACAATCGACTGGTCATCATGCCGTCAGTTTATAGAAAACATTGAGTATGTGCTTAACGGCAGAAAGCTTGACTATGTGGTTATTAACCATATGGAGCCTGACCACGGCGCATCTCTTGAAGAAATACTTATCCGCTACCCTGATGTTAAAGTAATAAGCACACAAAAAGCTTTTGCTTTGGCTAAACAGTTCGGGTTCAGTACAGACAGCCATGAGTGCATAACTGTAAAAGAAGGCGACACAATGTCTTTCGGCAAGCATAATGTAACATTTATAACAGCTCCTATGGTTCACTGGCCGGAGGTTATGGTTACATTTGACACTACAAACGGCGTTCTTTTCTCAGCAGATGCCTTTGGCACATTCGGCGCTCTTAACGGCAAGCTTTTTAATGACGAAATGGATTTCGACAAAGAATTTCTTGGAGAGGCCCGCAGATACTATGCTAACATAGTAGGAAAATACGGCCCGCAGGTACAGGCTCTTCTTAAAAAGGCTGCCGGAATAATGGATAAAATCAAATTCATATGTCCGCTTCACGGTCCTGTTTGGCGCTCAAACTTTGAATACTTTATAGACAAATACAACAAATGGAGTCTTTATGAGCCTGAGGAAAAAGGCGTAATGATAGCATATGCTTCAATGTACGGCAATACTGAATCCGCTGCTGAGGCACTGGCAGCAGAACTTGTTAAAAAAGGCATTACAAATGTAGCTTTATACGATGTATCAACAACTCATGTTTCAGAGCTTATATCAGAAGCATTCCGCCTTTCACATATAGTTCTGGCATCTGTAACATATAATATGGGCATTTATCCTGTAATGCACAACTTTATTGCAGATATGAAAGCACTTAATGTACAGAACCGTACATTTGCCATTATCGAAAACGGCTCATGGGCATGTAATGTAGGCGGGCTTATGCAAAAAGCCGTAGAAGGCGAGCTTAAAAACTGCACAGTTTTGGAAAAACGCCTTACACTTGCTTCCTCAATGCTTCCTGACAAAGCACAGCAGCTTGAAGATTTGGCAAATGCCATAGCTGAATCCCTTAATAACTAAATCAAACCGTAAAACCCGGAAAGAAATAAATTCTGTCCGGGTTTTATTTTGAGTCAAAACTCTGTATTTTGATATATTTCAATTTATCAAGCCATTATAAAAAGCCGCGGAATTACTCCGCGGCTTTTTTAACCGCACCTTACAGGAATCGAACCTGCGGCCTTTCGGTCCGGAGCCGAACGCTCTATCCCCTGAGCTAAAGGTGCCCGTTTTTTAATTTTAACTGTTTTTATCTTTTATGTCAATGACAATAAAGGGGCACCTGCTTTGCTGTATTTTAAAGCCTTGCCTGCTGCAAGCTTTTTTCAACAGCCTGAAGTATAAGCTGACT
The DNA here is from genome assembly GCA_944380455.1 of uncultured Clostridia bacterium. Classification (GTDB taxonomy): domain Bacteria; phylum Bacillota; class Clostridia; order Lachnospirales; family Anaerotignaceae; genus Neoanaerotignum_A. The sequence continues at coordinate 6,324 of CALWHR010000121.1, read as the reverse complement.
TGTTACCTGGGTATCGTCTTGCGGCACATAGCTTAATTCCTGTTCTTTTTTAAGGTGTTTTTCTACATCTTTGGCGGCGCTTTCAAAAAGCGGATAAAAAACCGGTATGTCCTCAGAGCAGTTTGTAAGCTGTACTGATTTTATTTTAGTTTTAGACACCTTAACTTCAACTGTCATTCTGCCGTTATCCAATACAATATCGGATGTATATGTACCTGGGTTATATACCTGCTTTTTGTTTTCACCGGCAGAAAAAATAAAGTATGCCGCCAAAACAATAATAAGCACTCCAAGAACGGCAAAAACGGCAGTTTTAACTATGTCCTTAAATTTAAGCACCATAAATCTGTTAGTACTCATATAAGTCCTCCAAAACACTTTATATAGCTATATTTATTTCGTACCGTCGGTTTTATGCCTTGAATATTGCAATAAACCGGAATTTTTTATATTATTAATATCAGTAACGGAGGTGTTTATATGAGCTTAAAATTTATAACAGGCAGAGCCGGCAGCGGAAAGACTGAAATGTGTCTTAAAAGTATAATCGAAGCAGAAAAATTTTCCGAAAATACATCTGTATTTTATATTGTGCCTGAACAGTATACCCTTCAGGGAGAAAGGGATTTAATCTCTTATTCCTCAAAAGGCGCAGTTATGAAAGCTCAGGTTTTAAGCTTTAACCGCTTGTGCTACAATATATTTTCCCATACCGGCGGCATCTCACAAACACCCCTTGATGATATAGGCAAGGCTCTTGTAATTAAAAAGATAGTTTCAGAGAACAAAAATAAATTCATATACTTTAAAAACTGCTGTTCAAAACCAGGTTTTATTCAGCAGCTCTGTGATATAATAACGGAATTTTTTAAATACGGCGTTACAGCAAAAGATATAGAAGAAATAATAAATTCAAATACCGAAGCCGTTCTTAAAATGAAGCTCAGGGATTTGTATATAATATACACTAACTTTACGGAGCATATTAAAAACGGATACATATCCTCGGATACTGCTCTTGATATGCTTTATGAAAAAATTGACTCCAGCTCATTTGTAAAAGACGCACTGGTTTGGATAGACGGCTTTTCAAGCTTTACTCCGCAGGAAATTAAAATAATAGAAAAGCTTCTTGTTTTATGTCAAAATGTAACCATAACCCTTACAATAGGCCATGCAGCATTAAATAATAACGATTTAAAGCCAACATCTTTGTTTTACGAACCTAAAGAAGCTTATAACAAAATATTAAAATCCGCTCAAAAATATAACATTAAAACCGAAACTGAATATCTTGATAAAATTTACCGCTTTAATAATCCGGCTTTAGCTCATATAGAAAAAAGCCTTTTAACATATACTCCGTCACAGTTTAAAAATTCCAGCGGTGTATATATATACGAAGCACAGGACAGGTTTGACGAGGCAGAAAATGTAGCCTGCCGCATACTTTCTTTAATTAATGAAAAAAATATGCGTTTCAGTGATATAGCGGTTATTACTGGTGATTTGGAAAACTCAATAGATATGCTTAAAAATGTTTTTTACCAAAACAATATACCGTTTTTTGCCGATATAAAGCGCGATATAACAAATTTTCCTTTAATCCGCCTTATAAGCGCCCTCTTTGACTGTGTTTTAATTTCCATGAACTATGAAAGCGTGTTTTCAATGCTCAAAACAGGGCTTCTGCCTTTTACCAGTGATGAAACAGAGGAACTTGAAAACTATGTACTGCGCCACGGTATAAAAGGCTTTAAATGGCAGAGCCAGTGGCAGTACAGCGGCATATACGAGTCTGAAAGCGATTATAACGATAAAATAAATTCTTTGCGCCAAAATGTTTTAAGTTTGATAGATATTTTTACAGAAAACATCAAAAACGGCGAAAGCACAGTTAAATCCATAAGCACATCACTTTATAACTTTATGGAGCTTTCCGGTGTAATTGAAAAATTACAGACCTTAACAGATAAATTCGAGTCTGAGGGTGACTTTACTAAATCGTACGAAACCCAGCAAAGCTTTAGCGCTTTAAGTAATATACTGGATTCAATGTGTTCCGTAGCAGGCGATGAAAAATGCTCTTTAATGCAGTATAAAGAGATGTTTTTAAGCGCCGCAGAAGTTAAGAAAGTTGGTATTATACCGCCGGAAGCAGACAGCGTAATTATAGGTGATACAGAAAGAACACGCCTTCCAGAAATAAAAGCCTTATTTATTATTAACGCCAATGAAGGCGTTTTTCCTAAAAACACTGCCAAACAAAGTGTTTTTTCAGATAATGAAAGAAGCTTTATGCTCTCAAGCGGCTTGAATATGGCACCTGACGCAAAGGAATCCGCTTTCTTACAGCAGTTTAACGCATACTTTGCACTGACCCGGTCTAAAGATATGCTTTTCATAAGCTGTATAAAAACCGATTCCTCAGGAAAAGCCTCAGCACCGTCAAGTGTTATAGAGAGGGTTAAAAATGCTTTGCCGGATATTGAAATTTCTTGCGCCGGTGATTTAAAAAATACTCTTTTATCCCTTAACAGTCCTTATTGTATAATGCACTCCATGGGCAGGGAGCTAAAAAAAGGCAATAAACAGTACACCAGAATTTATGACATACTAAGCAAATCGTCTCTTTGGAAAACTAAAACCGACATTATAAACAAAGCTGTTTTTAAATCTGCGCCGCCGGAATATCTTTCCCAGGAAACTACAGAAAAATATTTCTCAAATACGCTTTTTTCAAGTATTTCGCGCCTTGAAAAATTTTCTTCATGCCCTTATATGTATTTTATGTCATATACAATAAAAGCGGCAGAGCGGCCTGTTTTTAAACTTAACACTCCCGACTTAGGCATACTTTTCCACAGTGTTATAGAGAACTTTTCAAAAACACTGCAAAATAACGGAATATCATGGGATAATGTTACGCAAAGCGATATAGCTAAAATTGTAGACGAATCAGTAAAAGACGGACTTTCATCATTTAACAACAATATTTTCACATCGTCTTATACAATGAAATATTTAATGTCACGCTTCGGCCGTGTATCGGCAAGGGCAGTAAATACTTTAGTTAACCATGTTAAAAAAGGCTCTTTTGCGCCTTATGCCTTTGAGGTTAATTTCGGTCACGGCGGCCTTGCGCCTATAGTTATAGATTTAGGCGGCGGCAGAAGAATGTTCCTTACAGGCAAAATAGACCGTGTTGACATAATGGAAAGCGACGGGCATATGTATGTTAAAATTATAGATTATAAATCAGGCTCTAAATCCTTCAGTTTGCAGGATATATACTATGGTCTTCAGCTTCAGCTTATGATATATATAGATGCCATTATAAAAAGCGGTATATTCCGTGGCAAAACACCCGTACCAGGCGGCGTATTTTACTTTAAAATACAAGACCCTGTTGCCAAAACAACCCAGGAGCTTTCTGCTGAAGACATTAAAGAGCTTATAGAAAAACAGCTTAAAATGTCAGGTCTTGTGCTTTTAGACGAAAACGTAATACGTTCTATGGACAGCGGATTTGAGAAAAAATCCGATATAATACCAGTTTCATATAAAGCCGACGGAAGCCTTTCTCAAACTTCATATACTGCCAGCGAAAAAGACTTTTTATCTATAATGGACTACTGCCGCAGTAAAGCCACAAGCATAGGCAATGAAATTTTAAAGGGCAATATATCACCTCTGCCTTATGTAAAAGGTCAAAACACACCTTGTATTTACTGCCCGTATAAAAGCGTATGCGATTTTGACAGGGAAAACAGCCAAGGCAGATTCCTAAAAAATCTTAACAAAGATGAAGCTCTTGAAAAAATAAACTCAGAAGTTAATAATATTTGATTTAAAATTTAAACCGCTTTAATTCATATTAGCTGTTTTAAACATCAAAAAAGCGTTCTTTTTAAGAACGCTTTTTATGATTTAAATGTTTTTAAAAATTCCAAGGACTTAATTTCTCCGCACAAATGAGTTCTTACGTATATCTCAATAAACATTTCAACTTCCCGCAAGACACTCTCCGAAAGTCCAAAAGCAAATATTCCCTTTCCTTCGTTATTTAAAACATGAGCAACAGCCTTTCTCGCGCCCTTTGTAATAGGGTATCCGCTTCCGGTATTTTTCATGCACTTGCTGCAAATAATACCGCCGCCTTTTATACTGAAAAAGCTTTCATCGTTTTCAATATTTTCAGAGCAGACGGCACAGTTGATTCCGCCGGATATAAGGCCGAGTATACCCAAAAGCTTAATCTGAAATATAACCGAGGCAAGACGCGGACTGAATGAAGTTGAGGCCATAACAGCAAATGTTATAAGCAGAAGATGCAGCACATCATTGCTTTCCATTTCATCAGGCACAGATTTTTCTGTAAGCTCGCATATAAAAGAACCGTATGCAAATTTTTCCATGTCACTTCTTAAAGCATAAAATGACTCTATAATTTCAGCCTGTGATGCGTTATAAAAATTTCTGTTTTTATATGCCGTAAATGAGCTGTATGAAAAAAGCTGGCTTGGCGCCGAAAGACGGCTTTTGGCGCTTTTAGCGCCTTTTGCAGATACTGTTATTTTGCCTAAGTCTTTAGCCAAAACCACAAGGCGCTTGCCCGTTTCTCCCAAAGGCGTTTCCCTTAGAACTACGCCATGAAATGTTTCCTCAGCCATGTGTGTTACCTCTTATATGTTTTTGGCATCGTAACCAAAGTTTTTAAGCAGAAAATCACTGTCGCGCCAGTCCTTTTTAACCTTAACCCAAAGCTGCAAATTAACTTCACTGCCTAAAAGACCTGTTATATCCTGTCTTGAAAGAGTGCCTATTTTCTTGAGCATCGCACCGCCTTTACCTATTATAATGCCCTTGTGGGACTCTCTTTCGCAGTATATAACAGCCTGAATATCAACAAGATTTCTGTCCGGGCGTTTTTTCATAGAGCTTACCTCCACAGCCGTTCCGTGGGGTATCTCATCCCTTAAAAGCCTTAAAGCCTTTTCCCTTATAAGCTCTGAAACTATCTGTCTTTCCGGCTGGTCTGTAACCATGTCATCAGGGAAATATTTCGGTCCTTCCGGAAGGTACTTTTTAATTACTTTCATAAGCTCGTCGGTATTTTTGCCGCTTACGGCCGAAACCTGAACTATATCGGCAAAATTATATGCTTTGCTGAAAATTTCGGTTGTTTTAAGCACTTTTTCTTCATCAAAACAGTCGGTTTTGTTTATAACCAGTACAACAGGTGTTTTAACCTTTTTAAGCCTTTCAAGTATATTTTCGTCCTCCGGAAGCATTCTTCCCAAAGGCTCTGTAAGCATAAGCACAGCATCTACCTCGCCGAATGTTGTTTCTGCCGCCTTAACCATATAATCATCCAACTTATATTTGGCCTTGTGTATACCCGGTGTATCTATAAAAACAACCTGAAAATCATCTTTTGTAAGTATGGCGTGTATTTTATTTCGGGTTGTCTGTGGTTTTGGTGAAATAATGGCTATTTTTTCACCTATCAGGTAATTCATAAGTGTTGATTTTCCTACATTGGGCCGGCCTATAAGCGAAACAAAACCAGAGTAAAACTTATCCTTCAATCTGCTGCTCCTTTCGTATTTCCAAAAGCTTTCTGCGTATTTCCTTCATATCCTCCCATGCCGGTTTTTTCTTTGTCATATCTCTTAAAACCGCCGACGGGTGGAATGTAGCTATCATATATGTATTTTTTCTCTCAATCCAAATACCACGTTCTTTAGTTATCTTAAAATCCTGATTAATAACGGCTTTAGCTGCAATCCTGCCCAAGCAAACTATAATTTTAGGCCTTATAAGCAGAAACTGCCGCCTTAAATAATTAATGCAGGCGCTCTGCTCCTCCTCCAGCGGGTCTCTGTTATACGGCGGCCTGCACTTTACTATATTAGTAATATAATAATCTTTTTCATCAAGTCCGGCAGCAAGAAGCATTTTATCCAAAAGCTGTCCGGCCGCGCCTACAAAAGGCACACCCGCCAAATCCTCCTGCTCACCTGGGCCTTCACCTATAAACATTATATCCGCCTTTTTAGAGCCTTTTCCTATTACCACATTATGCCGTCTTTGGCTTAGCGGGCATTTATGGCAGTTAAGGCACATGCCCTCAAGTTCTTCCCAGCTTAAATCCAATAATATCACCCGACTGTCAAAAACAATTACAATTTAATGGCATAAGGCAGAATTTCCTTCATTGTAAACTCTCTTATACCCTGCTTTTCTGAAAACAGTACAATACTGCCCTTTGGCATAAACTCGCTTAAAACCTGACGGCATATACCGCAGGGATAAGTAAAA
>CALWHR010000120.1 GCA_944380455.1 uncultured Clostridia bacterium | reverse complement strand
AAATATATGGTTTCTTAGAGCGAAAGCATGAATTAAAGGAGTACGATGATAACCTTGTAAGAAGTTTAATTAAAACAATTTGTGTAATTAACGAGCAAAAAATGGAAATACACTTTAAGTCCGGAACAGTAATGACACAAAGAATCATTGAGAAGGAATACTAAGAAAGACTGGCAGAAACACTATCGTTTCTATAAATGCGAAAATCAAAGCTTCCTGGTTTCACAGGGAGTTTTGATTTTGGTATTTTACCAAAATTAAGATATTTCAATACTCATATTTTTTTGAAAAGAACAATACAACAACATGATTTGACTACTGAGCTTACGCCAAGGGGCAACCAGGCTCGCAGGGCATACTTATCCCAACCTTATGCAAACTTGAGGAGTCATAAAGAATATCAAAAGCAGTATAAAAATTTATTTTTTACTGCTTTTTTATAGCTTTAAAGATTTAGAGAAATCAATATAATATTAAAAAATAGAAGTAAAATGTTATAGTGAAAAATATCAAAAATTATTACCTTTAATTCTTTTTAATGTGTACAGACTAAATATGCCTGGGTTTGGTATATATAAAATTAAGAAGATTTGTTTAAATAAATTTATTCAAAAAATATTAGAAACAATAGGATTAGGGTGAATTGTTTAATTTTTACTATAATTATTTTTGAATATAATATTTAAAGCTTAAAATTGCATGTTTTTATACGGTATTATATGGAAAAAAAGGGGATTAGTAACTATTATATAAACTAAGAATTTATGTTAAAATATCAATGTTAATTAAATATTGCGAAATCTTTGGTATTAACTGGAAACGTACATTTTATTATGGAGAACAACACATAAATGATTTTGCTAAATTCATATTAAAAGGAGATTCGATTATGCCAAAAACAAGATTTCAAAATGTAGTTTTTACTGCCGTTATGGCCTTTGTAATGGTTTATGCCATGATTTGTTATAATATTTCACTTAATATAGGCGGAATGACAAACAAAGTGTTCCTTATGGCCTTTGGCGAGTTAAAAATTATGTGGCCTGTAGCATTTATACTGGAGCTTTTAGTTGTGGATAAGCTTGCCCATATTCTTGCTATGCGCATAGTAACACCAGGGACAGACAGACCTGTTTTTATAATACTTGCTATTTCTTCAATGATAGTTTGCATTATGTGTCCTTCAATGAGTCTTATAGCAACTTTTTTATTTAAAAATACTGCTGAAAGCGGATTTATCGGAGTTTGGTTTCAGACAATAGCTATGAATTTTCCTATGGCGTTTTTCTGGCAGATATTTTTTGCCGGACCTTTTGTAAGACTTCTTTTTAGAAGTGTTTTTGAAAGAAATAGTCAGAAAGACAGTAAAAAAGCTGTTCAAACAGCAGAATAATATAAAATTCACCGGCGTTTGCTCGCCGGTTTTTTATTAATAGAGATATTTAACTTGGACTGAAAATTTAACTTACCAGCTCATTTGCATAAAAGATTAAAAATTAGGATATTATTTGGCAATAGCCAATATTAAAAACCGCCGTTTCAGGCGGTTTTTGTGGTTTTTTATTATTATCCAAATATTTTTGTGAAGATTTCTTTTCCAGCAGGCGTATGTGCAATTCCGCCTTTTGCCGTTTCTTTAAGCTCCATCGGAAGCATTTTGCCGACTTTATACATGGCATCTATAACCTGGTCAACAGGTATTATGCTTTCCATTCCGGCTAAAGCCATATCTGCGCTGATAATGGCGTTAACAGCCTGGGAAGCATTTCTTTGGGCACAGGGAACCTGTACAAGTCCGGCTACAGGGTCACACACAAGACCCATAACATTCATTAAAGTTATGGATACTGCCTGTATACATTGATTTTTAGTTCCGCCTTTCATCTGTACTGCCGCACATGATGCCATAGCCGCTGCTACGCCGCATTCTGCCTGACATCCGCCCTCAGCTCCGGCAACAGTGGCATTTTTGGAAATTACTGCGCCAATGCCCGATGCCGTTAAAAGAGCATTAAGAACATCTTTTTTGTCAAGATTAAGTGCTTCTTCAAGGGATATTACAACCGCAGGTATAATTCCGCAGGAGCCTGCAGTAGGTGCGGCGCATATCTTACCCATGGAAGCGTTTACCTCACTGCATGAAAGAGCTCTTGACATAACTTTATTAATGAAGTCACCTGATAAAGTGTCACCCTTTATGGTATAGCTGTAATGAGTTTTTGTTATGCCTTCTATCAGGCCGCCGGCTGTTTTTCTCGATTGGAGAAGAGCGTTTTGTGCCGAGGCCTTCATAACTTCGTAACGGCGCTCCATTTCCAAATATATTTCATCAAATGAACGCTCGGTTAAAGCTGATTCTGTTTCCAGCACTATCTGCCAGAGAGGTACATTTCTTTCTTCTGATAATTTTAAAAGCTCGTTTATACTGTTATAACTCATACAATACCTCCTGGATTATACATTTATTGCCTGAACGCTGATTATGTTTTCTATACATCTTAATGTTTCAACTACACTCTCTGGTATCTGGCCGTCGGTTTCGATAACAGTGCAGGCAATTTTGCCTTTGGCCGTTCTGCTAAGCTTCATAACGGCTATATTGATATTGCAGTCAAAAAGGACTTTTGATATGTTGCTGATAACCCCTTTTTTGTCATGCTGATTTATTATAAGTGTTGGTGCTGTAGCATTAAACTCAGTATCAAATTCATTTATTCTGACTATTTTTATCTGACCTCCGCCAATTGATGAACCCCATACACTGCACTGTGTAGAATCTGGAAATGTGAATGTAATTTTTACTGAATTTTCGTGCATGTCATCAAGTTCTGTTTTATAAAATTCGTATTCTATGCCTTCTTTTTTTGCTATTTCAAAAGCTGATGAAAGTCTTTCGTCATATTCATACATACCAAGAGAGCCGGCAACTAATGCTATATCTGTGCCGTGACCCTTATAAGTATCAGCAAAAGAGCCATGAAGGCCGAATGAAACTTTTTTAAAAGGCTTTTGCGCAATAAGTCTTGCTATTCTTCCAAGTTTTGCTGCGCCGGCGGTATGTGAGCTTGATGGGCCTATCATTACAGGGCCTGTTACATCGAATATACTGATATTCATGTGAGCACCTCCGTTAAAACAATATTGTGTTTGTATGGCGTACAAATTTTTAATTTGTCTTTAATTTGATTATATACATTAAACTAATATAAATCAATTATTCAGTACATTAAATATTTTTTGCCCATAGTTTAAAAATTTATATGTGAAATCTGTGTAAAGCTGAATAATCAAATAAGAAAATAAAAACCGCAAAAGCCGTAAGGCTATGCGGTTTAATGAATATAAAGCAAGTTATAATTTTCAGCCGTGGATTTTTACAAATGATTTAGCCAAATCAGCGTTCTTTTCGGCTTCTTCAAGGGTTTTGGCGGTAGCTGTAATGTGTCCCATTTTACGTTTAGGCTTGCTCTTTTCTTTGCCGTATACGTGCAGTGTAACGCCCTGTATTGAAAGTGCTTCATCAGCGCCGTCAACAACAGAATAGCCTTCTGAGCCTTCTTCGCCTAATATATTGCGCATTACAACAGGACGTATGAGTGAAGGGTCACCTAAAGGCAGGCCGCTTACGGCGCGGATATGCTGTTCAAACTGGCTTGTAACGCAGGCTTCTATTGTGTAGTGTCCTGAGTTATGCGGTCTTGGAGCTACTTCGTTTATGGCTACATCTCCGTCTTTTGAAACAAACATTTCAACACAGAACATGCCTACACCTTCAAAAACTTCCATAACTCTTTTGGCAAGGTTCATGGCGTTTTCAGTTGTTTTATCGCTGATAGCGGCAGGAACCCTTGTTTTATCAAGTATGCTGTCTTTATGTATGTTTTCGGCAACAGGATAAACCTTTATATCGCCGTTTATGGAGCGGCAGGCTAAAACGGAAATTTCCATAATAAACGGGAAAAACTTTTCAGCCATAAGAGGAAGGCTTCCGCTTCCTAATTCATTAAAACCGTTTTCACAGTCATTTTCGTTTTTTACAACATAGTTGCCTTTTCCGTCGTAGCCGCCGGTGCAGGCTTTAAGCATCATAGGGAAGCCATATTTTCTGCCGGCATTTAATATATCATTTGGAGAAGATACGGCCATAAATTCCGGAACAGGTATATTATCCTTCTGCATAAGTGATTTTTGAGAAAACTTGTTCTGAATTATTTCAAGGCTTTTGGCTGTAGGATAAACCTTTTTGCCCTCGTTTTCCAATTCCTCAAGAACCTTGGCGTTAATATGCTCGAATTCGTATGTTATTACATCTGATTTTTCGGCTAAAAGACGTATTGCCTTTTCATCCTCAAAATCAGCCACTATATGTTCATCAACTATTGTGTGAGCCGGGCAGTTAAGGGTAGGGTCAAGAACGGTAATATAAAACCCCATTTTTTTGGCTTCAAGTATCATCATCTGGCCAAGCTGGCCGCCGCCTATAATGCCTATTTTTTTATGTATGTTCTGCATTTTTTACCTCCGTGAAAGTATTCTTTTCTTTAATTTAATATAGCAGACGCAAAGGGTTATTGTAATAACGTAAACAGATATAAAGCGCAGCAAATACGCTTCTCCTATGCTGTATATACCCAAACGCGCTGTTATGTGGTCTATAATATTCATAACAAAGCAGTGTGAAAGGTATATATAAAAACTGCTTGAATCAATATTTTTTAATATACTGCCGAATTTAAAGCCTTTATCGGACAAAACGGCAAAAAAGCCGAATGAAAAGAGTATTGCTGTTATGCAGTACAAAACATGTAGATTTTCCAAAAAAGGAACATACTGCATGTAGGCAAATGATTTTAAACTGAAGTATGCATCGGACAAAGCGGCTATGGCAAATGCCGCGGCGGAAAAGAAAATGATTTTCGAAGCAAGGGCTCTGAAGCTGTTATAGTTAAGCCCGGCTGCACAGCCTAAAATCCAGTAAAACAAATAAGTGGTAAATATTCTGTCGTAATACAAAAATGAATTGCCTATAAATAACGGCAGATATTTTTTTGCCATTATCATTAAAATAAAAGATATAATAACTAAAATTTTGCTTTCGAAAGTCTTAAAAAGCTTTATCCATAACGGCATAAGAATATAAAACTGAACTATTATTACAATAAAGTAAAACGGGCTTACAATAGAGCCATTAATTACATAAATTATATAATCCTTAATGCTGAAAGGAAAATAACCAATAGCGCAGAAATATACATAGTATACCATTACCCAAATAAGATACGGAATGATTATGGTTTTAATTCTTTTTTTCAGAAAAACAGTATAGTTAAAATTATCTGTTCCTTTAATGAAAAATTTCAAGCCGCTTAAAAATATAAACCCCTGCACAACAAAGGCGCTGAGACGCCATGGAATCATAACGGCCATATACTGGAAGCTTGCTTTATTAAGCTGTGAAACAGGAGCGCTGGATACATGTATAAACACTACAAAAAGACACAGCATTATATTCAGCATTGAAATTTCTGTTTTTTTTGAGCTTGGATTTGTCGGCATTATTTAAATCCTTTCTGTAATGAAAGATTGAACTTTGGTACATCTAAAAAGTATAGCACATGAATTTTGTTATAACAATATTATATAATTAAATTCGACGTACTTTAGATTATATTATCTTTTTTTAAAATTTTATGCAGAATACACTGTTTTAAAAATCTATGCAAATACAGGCAAATAATGGTATACTAATTTAGTGTATTGTTAATTTTAAGGTTATAAAATGAGGTGTAATAAATGGCTCAAAAGAAGATTAAGAATTCTTCTGCGCAAAAGGCTGTTAAGTCAGCTTCAAAAAGTTTCGCAAAGGACAGCTCAAAGACTGCTGTTAAAAACAGTACAAAACAAACCAATAAAAATATGTCAAATAAAACTGTTAAAAATTCACGTGCTTCGGCAAAAAAACAGCCTGAAAAAGATACCCTTAAAGAAGAAATTATAATGATTATTCTCATAATACTTTCGGTTATAATTCTTCTGAGCCTTTGTACATCTGTAATGGGCATAGTAGGAGAGGCAGTTAATAAATTATTCAAGGGATTGTTTGGAATAAGTGCCTTTTTGCTGCCTATTCTGTTAACAGCGTTTGCTTTGTGGTATCTTTTTGCCAAGCAAAGAAGATTTACTGCTGCCAAGGTTACAGGTATAATTCTGTTTTTAATAGCTTTTGGAGCTTTTTTCCATCTTATAACCGAAAGAAGCGGTTCTTTTGGGGATATGGGATTTTTTAAGAGAATTTCAAATTTATATGCAGATGCAACAGGTATAAACGGAGGTATTTTCGGCGGCATTACAGCCTATTATCTGCAAAAGTTTTTAGGCTGGGGAAGCTATATTGTTCTTTTGGCTGTTATGATAATTTCTGTAATGCTTTCAACAGGAAAGTCGGCAGTAACAGGTGTTATGAATATTGCGGATTATTTTGGAGAAAGAAAAAGAGTTAAAGAAGCTGAAATTAAAGCAAAGGCTGAAAATATACGCATTAAAGAAGAAAAACGCGCTAAAAAGCGTGAACTGGAAAATGCCAAGTTTGAAAACAAGGTACATAAATACAAAAAGGGTAATTTTAATATTACAATTAACGGTGATGAAGGCATGGACAGTGATTTGCCGGCTTTGAATGCCGTTGTTTTCGAGAAAAAAGAAGAACCTAAAGAAGAAAAGAAAGAGGATATATATGATTTCTGCCGTGAAGTGCCGGAAGATGATGAAGAAAATGGTCTTTATCCAAATGAAAAGCTTATTGAGGTTATAGGTGCAATAAACACTGAAGAAAGTGAAGATGATGAAGAAAGTACACCTGCTATATTTGGCGTGTTTGATGATTTGCCTGAGGTAATGGAAAAAGAGACGGAATTGAGCGAAAATAATGTAATCGAAGAAAATAGTAATGAAAATATTGCCGAAAGCTTAAATGACAATTTAATTTCTGTACCTTTTGGCCAAACTGAAACAGTTGAGAGCCAGAAAGAAGCAAAAGAAGCTCAAGAAGGAATTAAAGAGGCAGAAGAAATAGCAGAAAATGAGTTGACAGCAGCACAAATAAAAGAAAATAACAATGAAGAAGGCTATGAGTTCAGCGGTGATGAAAACATTCTTGCGGAGACTTCTGCCGAAGAAATAAAAGAAGCTCTAAGTGAAACGGGAAATGAATTAAAACAGAATACAGAGCTGAACAAAGAAGCTGAAAAAGAAGTATTAAAAAAAGCTGAAAGCGAAATATCAAAAGAGGCTGAAGTTAAAGAAGCTGAAAAGCCAAAGAAAGAATATGTTTTCCCGCCTGTTGATTTGCTGGGCAAAGAGCCTGTTTATACCGGAGGAGAAACAAAAGCAGATATGATAGAAAACGCCAAAAAGCTGGAGGATACTCTTCAAAGCTTTGGTGTTTCGGCAAAGGTTATACAGGTGAATAAAGGTCCTACGGTTACACGCTACGAGCTTACACCAAGCCAGGGTGTTAAGGTAAGCAAAATTGTCAATCTTTCAGACGATATTGCCCTTAACCTTGCAGCAACAGGTATAAGAATTGAAGCGCCTATACCGGGAAAGGCGGCTGTCGGTATTGAAGTGCCGAACAAAGAAGTGCAGTCGGTTTATTTAAGAACAGTTTTGGAAAGCGACGCGTTTAAAAATGCCGAGTCAAAACTGACATTTGTTTTGGGCAAGGACATTGCCGGTAATTGTGTTGTAACTGATATTGCCAAAATGCCGCACCTCCTTATAGCCGGTGCTACAGGCTCAGGAAAAAGTGTATGTATAAACACAATTATAACAAGCATTATTTATAAGGCTAAACCAGAAGAAGTTAAACTGCTTTTGGTTGACCCTAAGGTTGTTGAGCTTAGTGTGTATAACGGCATACCGCACCTTCTTATACCTGTTGTTACAGACCCTAAAAAGGCGGCAGGTGCTTTAAACTGGGCGGTTAAGGAAATGCTTTTAAGGTATAATACATTTGCCGAATGTCATGTAAGGGACATAAAAGGCTATAACGCCATGAAAAAGGAAAAAGGCGAAACAGACTTTATGCCTCAGATAGTTATAATTATAGACGAGTTGGCCGACCTTATGATGGCGGCGCCTAACGAGGTTGAGGACTCTATTTGCAGGCTGGCACAGCTGGCAAGAGCGGCAGGAATGCACCTTATTATAGCTACACAAAGGCCATCGGTTGATGTTATTACAGGTGTTATTAAAGCCAATATACCATCAAGAATAGCCTTTGCTGTTTCTTCGGGTATTGACTCAAGAACAATACTTGACTGTGTAGGCGCTGAAAAGCTTTTAGGTAAAGGCGATATGCTTTTTTATCCTATGGGTAAGGTTAAGCCTGTTAGAATACAGGGTGCTTTTGTAACAGATAAAGAAGTTGAAAACATAGTTGACTTTATTAAAGACGGCGGAGAAGCAAGTTACGACAGTGATGTTATAGACAAAATTACTTCTGCTGTTCCAAGCGGTGCAGGTGACGAGGGCGAAGAAAAAGACGAGCATCTTGACGAAGCTGTTCAGCTTGTTATAAGCAAGGAAAAAGCATCTGTTTCAATGCTTCAAAGGCAGTTCAGAATAGGATACAACAGAGCCGCCAGACTTGTGGAACAGATGGAAAAAATGGGCATTGTAGGGCCGGAAGAAGGAAGTAAGCCAAGAAAAGTGCTGTATTCGTCTTTTGAAGAATACAAAAACAGAAATCAGCAAAGCGAGTAATGTTTTAAAGTGCTGTGTATTGTTTTCGGCACATAAAAATGATAGAATAACTAAACAGGCATTTATTAAACGGTATGTAGGCAAAGCCTGTCATGCCGTTTATAGTTTGAAATCAAAATAATAATTTGGAGGTATATTCATTTGAACGCTGATGTAGCCTTTATTTCATTGGGCTGTGATAAAAACCTTGTTGACAGTGAGGTGATGCTGGGTTTATGCCGCAAAGAAGGCATAAATATTATTCAGGAAGAAGAAAAAGCAGATGTAATAGTAATTAACACATGCTGTTTTATTAATGATGCCCTTGAAGAGAGCATAGAAACTATTTTGCAGGCCGGAAAGCTGAAAGAAACCGGAAACTGCAAAGCTATTATTGTTGCCGGATGTCTTGGGCAGAGATATGAAAAAGAGATGTTTGATGAGCTTCCTGAGGTTGACGCAATACTTGGCACAACCGAGTACGAAAGCATTGTTGAAGCTATTAAAGCTGTACTGGAGGGGAAGAAAATTAAGACTTTAGGTGATTTTGACAAAGTAATGAAAGATGAAAACAACAGTATAAACAGGGTTGTAACAACAGCAGGTCATTATGCTTATTTAAAAATAGCCGAAGGCTGTGACAGCCATTGTACATACTGCGTTATACCATCATTAAGGGGCAAGTATAGAAGCAGAAGTATGGAAAGCCTTATTGAGGAAACAAAAACTCTTGCTCAGCAGGGCGTAAAAGAGCTTATACTTGTGGCACAGGATACGGCTGTATATGGAAAGGATATTTATGGTAAAAGTGTTCTTGATGAGCTACTTAAAAATATCTGCAAAGTAGACGGTATTGAGTGGGTAAGGCTTCTTTACTGTTATCCGGAAAACATTACTGATGAAACAATAGAAGTAATGGCAAGTGAAAAGAAAATACTTCACTATCTTGATATGCCTGTTCAGCACGGAAGCGACAGTGTGCTTAAAAGAATGGGCAGACGCTCTACTGCTAAGCTTATTAAAGAAAGAGTTGAAAAATTAAGAAAGGCTATGCCTGATATTGCAATAAGAACAAGCATTATAACAGGTTTTCCGCAGGAAAGCGGTGAGGAGTTCGGTGCTCTTGCGGAGTTTGTTCAGGATATAGGTTTTGACAGGCTTGGTGTGTTTACATACTCAAGAGAAGACGGCACACCGGCGGCAAAAATGGATGGACAGATAAGCGAGGAATTAAAACAAGAGCGTAAAGAGATAATAATGGATATACAAAGAAATATTTCAGCTGAAAAATGCCGCTCTTTTGAAGGAAAAGAGCTTAAAGTTATTATTGAAGGCAAACTTCCTGACGATAACATTTACTGTGCAAGAAGCTACAGAGATGCTCCGGAAATTGACGGACTTGTGTTTGTTAAAAGCGAAGAGGAGCTTCTTACAGGCGATTTTGTAAATGTTATTATTACAGCTTCCAGTGACTACGACCTTTACGGCGATGTTAAAGAGTGAGGCTTTTAATTGAAAGGGTTGAATTTTAAATGCAGATGAACTTGCCTAATAAGCTTACAATGTTAAGGGTTATAATGATACCTGTTTTTGTTGTAGTGCTTTTAAGCGGCCTTGTGCCTGTGCCTTTAAACAGGTATATCGCCACGTTAATATTTATGGCGGCTTCGTTTACTGATTATTTAGACGGACACTTGGCAAGGAAATATAACCTTGTTACTAACTTTGGTAAATTTATGGACCCTTTAGCTGATAAGCTTTTGGTTTCAGCCGCTATGATTTCCATGGTATCTTTAAGGGATATTCCTGCATGGGTGGTTATAGTAATAATAAGCCGCGAGTTTATAATTACAGGTTTAAGACTTATTGCAGTTGAAAACGGGATTGTTATTGCCGCCAGCTGGTGGGGCAAAATAAAAACTGTAAGCCAGATGCTTATGATTATAGTAGTGCTGTCGGGTGTGGGCGGTGTTGCCGGCCATGCTTTGGGAGAGATACTTATATATGTTGCGGCATTTTTTACTGTTGTATCCGGTATTGACTATATAGTTAAAAATATAAACGTGCTTCGGGGATAATTTTTATAAAGGGTGTTTATATGAATTATAATCTGATAAGTGTTGTACTTGGCGTGCTGGCAATAGTTATTCCGTTTATAGGGCTTAAACTTTTTAAAAAGAGTTCTTTGGGAAAGCAGGTTATATTTTTTACAATAAGCTTTACTTTATGCAATTTATCGGTTGTTATGCAGATATTAGAGTTTAAGAGAAAAACCCAAATAGGTGATTATGCGGCTATACTTGATACCGCAGGAGCAACCGCAACGGTTTCCATTGTGCTTATGATTATTGTTGCTGTGGCAAACCTTTACTGCATGGCCGCCAAATTTATAGGCAGAAAAGACAGTGAGCAGGAGGCTTTAAAATGAAGGCAGAGATTATAGCTGTGGGGACTGAGCTTCTTTTGGGAGATATACTTAATTCCGACGCACAGTATCTTTCAAAACAGCTTTCATCTCTTGGCATAGAGATGTATCATCAGGCGGTTGTAGGGGATAATGCCCAAAGACTTGAGGAGGTTTTAAAGGAGGCTTTTTCAAGAAGCGATTTAGTTATTACATCCGGCGGCTTAGGACCTACAGGTGATGATTTAACTAAAGAAACAGGGTGTAAAATTTTTGGCAAAAAGCTTGTTGAGGATGCAAAAGCTCTTGAAATGCTTAAAGACTTTTTTAATAAGCTTAACCGTGAAATGACAGAAAATAATTATAAACAGGCTCTTGTGCCGGAAGGCTCTATTGTGCTTTACAATGAAAACGGAACAGCCCCAGGAATTATGATAGACGAAAATGGCAAAATACTTGTTATGCTTCCTGGACCGCCTAAAGAGCTTATTCCGATGTTTGAAAAATACGCTAGGCCGTATTTAGCTTCTAAACAGGAATATATGTTTGTATCCCGTGTTCTGCGTATTGCCAAAGTAGGGGAGAGCAAAACAGAATATGTTCTCCGGGATTTAATAGAAAACCAGACTAATCCGACTATAGCAACTTATGTTAAAAATATAGAGGTTATTGTGCGCATTACGGCAAAAGCTAAAAGTGAAGAAGAAGCCAATACCCTTATTGCTCCGGTGGCAGATGAGATTTATAAACGCCTTGGAAACAATGTTTACGGTGAGGGTGAAACAACACTTCCGGAAGTTATGTGCAAAAGGCTTATTAAAAACAAAATAACTGTAGCCGTAAGCGAATCCTGCACAGGAGGTATGCTTTCAGCCGCTTTTACCGATATTCCGGGAATATCAGAGATATTTATGGAAGGTGCTGTTACTTACAGCAACGAGGCTAAAATGCGCCGACTTGGTGTTAAAAAAGAAACACTTGATAAATACGGCGCAGTAAGCGCGCAAACAGCGGCTGAAATGGCAGAAGGAATAGCAAAAAGCGCTGGAACAGATGTAGGTCTTTCCACAACAGGCATAGCAGGCCCAGGCGGCGGAACAGAAGAAAAACCGGTAGGTCTTGTTTACATCGGTCTTTGTGTATATGGCAAAACTATTACAAAGGAGCTTCATTTTACAGGCAACAGGGAAAGAATACGTACTCGTACTGTAGATGCTGTTTTTGATGCTTTAAGACGTGAATTAGACGCAGCAGAACAAAATGATTGACACGTTCTTGTTTGGATGGTAATATAAGAACATAAGTTTGTTATTTGCTATGGTAAAGGAGATTAAATAATGGCTGATAAAAAAAGTGCTAAAAATACAGAAGCAGATGCTTTTGCTGATAAGGCAAAAGCACTTGAAGCCGCTATTGGACAAATAGAAAAAAAATTCGGCGAAGGCTCTATAATGAAGCTGGGTGACAACAATGTTAAATATACTGTAGAGGTTACACCTACAGGCTCTTTAAGCCTTGATGTGGCTCTGGGCGTAGGCGGAATACCAAAAGGAAGGATTATAGAAGTTTACGGTCCTGAGTCTTCTGGTAAAACTACTATGGCTTTGCACATGGTTGCGGAAGTACAAAAACGCGGCGGTATAGCAGGATATATTGATGCCGAGCACGCTCTTGACCCGGTTTATGCCAAAAATCTTGGTGTTGATGTAAATAATCTTTATATTTCTCAGCCTAATGACGGCGAGGAAGCTCTTGAAATAGCCGAAACAATGGTAAGAAGCGGTGCTATTGATATTATAGTTGTAGACTCTGTTGCAGCTCTTGTGCCAAAGGCGGAAATTGAAGGTGAAATGGGTGACAGCCATGTTGGCCTTCAGGCAAGGCTTATGAGCCAGGCTTTAAGAAAACTTACAGGCTGTATCGGTAAAACAAAATGCTCAGTTATATTTATTAACCAGCTTAGAGAGAAAATCGGTGTTGTATACGGAAACCCTGAAACAACAACAGGCGGTCGTGCCCTTAAATTCTATGCTTCAATTAGAATAGAAATCAGAAAGGCCGATGCTATTAAGCAGGGCACAGAGATTATAGGAAACCGCACAAAGGCTAAAATTGTTAAAAATAAGGTTGCGCCGCCGTTTAAGGTTGCAGAATTTGATATACTTTATGGAAAAGGTGTATCAAAAGAGGGAGATATACTTGATTTAGCCGCCGACCTTGACATTATAAATAAAAGCGGTGCATGGTATTCTTATAAAGAAACAAGAATAGGCCAAGGCCGTGAAAATGCAAAGGCATTCTTATTAAGCAACCCTGACATATGTTCTGAGGTAGAAAACGAGGTTAGAAAATCTTACGGACTTCCAGAAGTTGTGCCAAATGCTTCCATGACAGTTGAATCAACTGTTGTACAGGAAGAAAACGAAACAGAGCCTGTTTTTGAAGAAACAATTGGTGATGATAGTGAAGAAAAAGACCAGCTTACACTTTAATTAACAATAAAAAGCGGTTTTTCAGCGGTTTGTGGCTGAAAAACCGCCTTTTGCGTGGTGAGGTATTTTATGACAGTTACTGATATTAAAAAGCAAAAAAAAGACAATGGAAAATACAGTGTTTACATTGATGGGCAGTATGCTTTTTCGCTTATTGCACAGGATATAGAGTACTTTAAGATTAAAATCGGAAATGAAATAAGCCAAAGTGTATACAATTATATTGTAGAAACGGTTGTATATATTAAAGCTCAGGATACCGCACTTAAATATCTGGGTTATAAAATGCGTACTGAAAAGGAAGTAAGAATAAAGCTGGAGCAAAGTGATTTTAGCAATGATGTAATAGAGAAAGTTATGGAATTTTTATTAAAGTACAATTATGTAAATGACTACGAGTATTCCATGGCTTTTATTAGGCAATGTTTAAAAATAAACCCTCTTGGTTCTTATGGAATATGCCAGAAATTAAGGTCTTACGGTGTTAAAAGCACTACAGCGGAAAAAGCTATTGCCGACAGTGAAATAGACGAATATTTTTATGCAAAAAAGCTTATTGATAAAAAAACGGCAGGAAAAACATTCAATTCTGATGCTGATTTTAAAAAATTACAGGATTTTCTGTTAAGAAGAGGCTATAGTTATGATATAATAAAGCCTGTTATTGATGAGTATAAATCAAACTCCGGACAGATATAATTTTTGGAGGTTTAAATGGGTTACTATATTGGAGAAATAATTAAACTTAGAAACAAGTTTTTTGAGGCTTCAGATAAAGCGGATTTTGCCGAAGCCATTAAACTTGGAAAAGATATAATAAAGCTTTACAAGGATAATAACGACTGTGAAAGTCTTGAATATGCCAATGATTTGAATAATCTGGCTATTACGTTTGACAATGTTATGAGCCATCAAAAAGCTGTTGAGCTCTACAGGCAGGCGGCAGAAATAAGAAGCAGGATAGAAGGGGAAAACTCTTTATCCTATGCCGATACATTAAGCAATATGGCTGTTGCATTAAGCCTTGATGACAAGCATACTGAGGCTTTTTCATACCACAGAAAAGCTCTTAAAATACGCGAGTCACAGCTTGATGAAAATGACAGTGACTGCATAATGAGCCTTTATAACCTTGGAAGTGCCTGCGAGGATATGGAAAAATATGACAGGGCTATGCAGTATTATGAATCTGCAATGAAAAGGGCAGAAAGCAGAACAGATTATTCTAAAGATGACTTTGCAGATATTATAATCGGCTGTGCAAGAGTTTATGCCTTAAAAGGCAGGTATAAAAAATCTATTGAGTTTTACAGCAGAGCAATAAATATACTTAATGAATTTTCAAAAGAAAAAAATTTCTTTTACCTCACAACACTTACTGATGCTGCATCTGTGTGTGAAAAAAGCAGGGTATATGAAAAGGCGGCATATTTTTATCAGATGGCTGTTGATGTGAGAAAAACTCTTCTGGATAAAGCTCACCTTGACTATATAACAAACCTTAGTTCTTTAGCGTCTGTATATAATAAAATGGGTAATCACAAGCGAGCTGTCCAAATGCATAAAGAGGTTATATCTCTTATTAAAAGCCTTATAGGAAGTGAACACCCATTTTATGCCGATGGCCTTAACAGTATAGCAATTGATTATATGCTTGAAAAGGATTATGAAAAAGCTATTGAATATAATGAAAAGGCTGCTGAGTTTAAAAAACAGGTTTCAGGAACTTCTACACCTGGCTTTGCGCTTATTACAGAAACTGCCGGGGATATTTACAAAGAAATGGGCAATTTTAAGGCTGCTGAAGAAAAGTACCAGTTATCAGCTATGATTAGAAAACAGGCTCTTGGGGAAAGTGATGTTATTTATATTTCTTCACTTATGAAACTGGGTGCTCTTTATAAAAATCAGGGACTTTATTCCAAAGCTGCTGAACAGTATTATAATGCTTTAAGGCTTAGAAAAGACTCATCATCGCCTGAAAATATTGGGGTAAGCGTTAATTTATACGAATTAGCTGATTTAATGATTAAAATGGGCAAAAACAGTGATGCTTTAAGTTTTGCTCAAAAATCAGTTGATATTAGACGCTTGGTGTACGGAAAACTGCACCCAAGATATTTCAGAGGACTTTATTACTTGGGCGTTATTCAAAATGCTGCCGGAAAGTACAAAGAAGCCTGTGAAAACCTTACAGAAGCTATGAAGTACCAAAGGGAGTATTTAGGTGAGGAAAGCAGTGATTACAAAGATACAAGAAAAGCATTTTTTAAAAGCTGTTTTGATTTAAGCGCCTACTATTGCAGTATTGGAGAGAGCGCTAAGGCTCTTGAGTGTTATGAAGGTGTATATACACAGGCTTTTAAAGAAGGAATGGTAGATAAGAATCAGAATAATATTCGGTTTGCGCCGCTTTTTGCTTCTGTTGGAAATATTGAAAAAGCCGGAAAAATGCTTGAGGAATACAAACAGTTTGCTTTAGCCGAAAAAGGCGAGTGCTCAAAGGAATATTCAGATTATCTTAAAGAAAAGGGCAGGCTGTTAATTGCCGAAGGGAAGATTGAAGAAGCAGAACAGGTTTTGGTAAAATGTATTGAAACGGAATTTGTGCTCTATGGCAGCGGTAAATCATCATCTGATGAGGTTTTAACTATTTTAGGCGATGCTTTCAGAGAAAAAGGCGATTTAAAAAAGGCTTGTATGTATTATGAAAAAGCTATGCACAATACCGAAAACGGTGTGTTCCCTAAAGCGGCTTACGGTATTAGCTTATGCTGCGGTGAAAACGGAGATTTGGCAAAAGCACGGAATATTTTGCTTGAGGCAAAAGATTCAATGGAAAAAAGCGGTACTTTTGAAAATAATCTTTATTCTAATATTACATGGAGTTTAGGAAATATCTATGAAAAGGATAAAAATTTATCCGAAGCTGAAAGAATGTATAATGTGAGTATATGTACAAGGCGTTTATTAAAAGATAATTCTATACAGTATCTGAATGATTTAGTGCGTTTGGCCAATATAATGAAGCGTAATTCAAACAAAGCCGAGGCAGCGTCAGCATATAACGAGGCTGCTGTACTGATTTTAAAGCTTAAAGGCGAGAAAAATGAATATGCCAAGATGATAACAAAGCTTGCCAAGCTTTATGTGGATTTAGGTAAAAATGAAGCGGCAGAAAGCTTTTTTAAAAAGTCAGCTGAAATATACAAAAAGCTATACGGCGCAGACAGTGATGAGTATGCCATGGCGCTTTATGACCTGCTTTTATTCTGTGTGAAAACAGGAAAGGCTGTTCAGGCTGCAGAAAGCATTCAAAGTCTTATGTCTGTTATAGAGAAAAATATATACAGCAGGTTCAGAAATGAAAAATATGATTTAAGGCTTAAAAAGCTTTATGAAAAAATACAGAAAATGTAATACCCTGTATTGACAGCAAGGGTTTTATTTGTTAAAATATCATAGTGCGTTTAAATGCGTATAAGCCGCGCAAAGAGGTTTGAAATTACGCATGGGCGTAATACCGAATTTGGCGAGTAAAGTTACGAGGAGGTGTACTTGTGTACGCAATTATTGAAACTGGCGGCAAACAGTATAAAGTTGCTGAAGGCGATGTAATAAGTGTTGAGAAGTTAGGCGTAGAGGCAGGAAGCGAGTATGTATTTGATAAGGTATTAGTTGTTTCTGATGACAACGATACTAAGATTGGTTTCCCTTATGTTGAGGGTGCTAAAGTAGCTGCTTCTGTTGTTTGCGAAGGCAAAGGCAAAAAAGTTATCGTTTACAAATACAAACCTAAAAAAGGTTTCCACAAAAAGAACGGTCACAGACAGCCATTTACTAAACTTCAGATTAGCAAAATCACTCTTTAATTTTTATGATTAAAGCGGAGATTTTCAGAAATGATAATTATGTGATTTGCGGCTTTAAACTCTCAGGACATGCAGGCTTTGCAGAAGTAGGCAGCGACATTGTGTGCTCAGCTGTAAGTATGCTTGTTATTAATACAATCAACTGTATTGAGGAGTTTACAGAAGAAAAATTTAATTACTCAGCTGATAACGATAACGGTGGGTATATAGATTTTTATTTGCCGGATATTAAAAATGGTGCCGTTAATCACGATGTGGAGCTTTTACTTGAAAGTATGCTCTACGGACTGAAAAATGTTGAAAACGAGTACAGTCAATATATAAAAATAATTGACGAAGGAGGCGGAGTTTAATGTTGAGATTAGACCTTCAGTTTTTTGCTCATAAAAAAGGTGTTGGTTCCACAAAGAACGGACGTGATTCCAAGTCAAAAAGACTTGGTGCAAAACGCGCTGACGGACAGTTTGTTTTAGCTGGAAATATTCTCTACACACAGAGAGGAACAAAAATCCATCCAGGCCTTAATGTAGGCAAGGGCGGAAACGATTCACTCTTTGCTCTTATCGACGGTACAGTTAGATATGAGAGATTAGGCAGAGATAAAAAACAGGTTTCTGTTTATCCTTTAGCTGAGGCAGCTGAATAATTTTTTGAATTAATTAAGGTTTCAAATGGCGCTCATTTGAAACCTTATTTTTTATAATATTATATTAAGTTTAAAGCGGTATTGTAGAAAATAGAAAAGTAAATTAAAATATAATTGGTTTTTCCAAGCTTTTTGACTTATTTTTCTATTTTCTATAGCTGCTTGCAAACAATATTCACGTTTTAATTTGGTTAAAATATATATAGTGATTTATACGAGGTGATAATCAATGTTTGTTGACAGAGCGAAAGTGCATATAAAAGGCGGAAACGGCGGAAACGGTGCTGTTTCATTTTACAGAGCTAAATATATAAGTCACGGCGGACCAGACGGCGGTGACGGCGGCAAAGGCGGAGACGTAATAGTTGAGGGCAGCGGCAGTGTAAGCACACTGATTGATTTTAGATTTAAAAAG
>CALWHR010000119.1 GCA_944380455.1 uncultured Clostridia bacterium | reverse complement strand
TTGCCGTAATAAAAAGCTGAAAGAGGATAAGAACACATAGCGCCTAAAATGCCTGTTCCGAATACTTCGCCTACAGCAGCCAGATACATATTTTTAGTTTTGGCAAACATAATAGCCGCAAGAAAAGCGCCTATTAATCCGCCCGGAATAGAGAATAAATCCTCTCCCATAAGTACAAGTTTCATAATAGTAAGAAGTGTAGAGCAGGCAAAGCCATAAACAGGTCCAAGTATTACAACGCCTGAAACATTAATAAGGTGCTGCATAGGTGCTGCCCAGCCAGGAATTCTGAATATAGGCGTAAGTACATAGCCAACAGCTGCCCACACTGCTGTCAAAACAAGTTTTTTAGTGCTGATTTTCATTAAAAATCCCTCCATAAAATAAAATATATTATTGCCAAAACCACTTAAAATAACTAAAAAGCGGTTATTTGCCGAATTTAAAGCAAAAAGGGG
The DNA here is from genome assembly GCA_944380455.1 of uncultured Clostridia bacterium. Classification (GTDB taxonomy): domain Bacteria; phylum Bacillota; class Clostridia; order Lachnospirales; family Anaerotignaceae; genus Neoanaerotignum_A. Next base: position 24,405 of record CALWHR010000119.1, on the reverse strand, counting down.
CCACACCCGTGGTGGTGTGCCCCATAAAATAAAATGCAATTTAATTCGACTGAAATTCATTTTATACCAAAAATCATTCGATGTCAATACTGTCTTTTGTTATTGTATTCCATATTTCACTGTTTATTTTTATTTCTGCATCTTTTTCCCAAGAAGCTAAAAGACTGTCAAATACTTTGGATTTTTCTCTTTCAACATACTGTTCATTGGCACTTAACTGTATTTCGTCATCAGGAATTGAATCTACAGCTTTAAAATAGTACACAGCATAACCTTTATCTGTTTCAATAGGTCCGGCTGCTTCTCCTTCTTTTACTTTATCACTGCCGCCGATAATATTGCTTAAATCAGAAAGTACATCAGTTAAGTTATGGATATTGTCATTATTTGCATATTCAGCCATAAGCTCATCAAAACCAACCCCATTAGATGCTTTATTTATAATCTCCTGTGCATTTTCCATTGAGCCGGTATATATAACAGAATACGTTACACTTGTAAGCTCTTCTTTAAAGTCATTCAAAAACTCATTAAAACCCGACATATTAACTGTGTATTCACTTAATATTTTTTGACGGGTTTTATTATAAAGTGCCTTTTCTTCCATAACCTTCTTAACCGTATTAATAGATGCCAAAGAACTGTACTTTTCAAAATAGCTTTGCGCCTCTGTTTGTGATGTTTCAAGTTCATCTTCATTAAGGCTTACACCGTTAGCTTCCGACTTTAAAACTGTAAGCTTAACAGTTTTTAAAGATGTTAAAGCACTTTCTTTAGCTGTATCAAAGGCTGACTTGCCGTCAAAGTCTGTCTCCCATATATCTTCGCCGCCTATTTCTTCAAAATTTCTAACAGCTTCGTTAAGATATATCAAATACTCCTCTGCACTTATTTCCTGCCCGTTAATTGTAATTAATCCATCGGATTTTGAACTGCTGTTAAAAGAGCATCCCGAAAGAGCGGAAAAACATAATAAAATTGAAAATATCAATGAATATATTAACTTAGGTTTTACCAAATACATCACCGCTTTTCGTCAGGCACTTTCAATATCACTTAAAGCCTCTTCAATTATTCTAAGAACTTCTTTTTTATCGTTATCATTAATTTTGACAGTTATATATGGATTTGTAGCTGCCGTAAACATATATTTAAGCGGCTTTTTAACAACCGCCGCTGTAATTTTAGCCGGGTCAATTTCAGCATCACCCCTGAAACTGATAACTACCGCTTTAGACTTTTGTATTACAGAAATTATATCAAGGTTGTGCGCCCTGTTTTTAATCAAAGCTATTTCAAGAAGATACTGCACGCTTTTTGGTATATTTCCGTACCTGTCCTCTATTTCTTCCTGAATATCGTAATAATCATCATTTCCGGAAATATTTGCAATCTTTTTATAAATTTCCAGCTTCTGCTCCTCGTTTTTAATATAAAACGATGGAATGTAAGCGTCAAGGTTTACATCAATTAATGTTTCAAAATCGTCCTGAACCTTTTCGCCTCTAAGCTTTTTAACAGCTTCATCTAAAAGACGGCAGTACATTTCATAGCCTACCGAGTCCATATGTCCATGCTGCTGAGCACCCAGAATGTTTCCTGCGCCCCTTATTTCCAAATCCCTCATAGCTATTTTAAACCCTGAGCCGAACTCTGTAAACTCTTTTATTGTCTGAAGGCGTTTTTCCGAAACCTCATTTAATACTTTATCCCTCTTGTACATTAAGTATGCATAGGCTGTTTTGTTTGTTCTGCCAACCCTGCCCCTTAACTGATAAAGCTGTGAAAGACCCATTTTATCAGCATCCTGTATAATCATGGTGTTTACATTGCCTATATCAAGGCCAGTTTCTATAATAGTTGTACACACAAGCACATCAATTTCGCCTTCTATAAAATCCTTCATTATTATCTCCAGCTCACGCTCTGTCATCTGTCCGTGAGCAAAGGCAACAGAAGCCTCCGGAACAAGGTTTTGTATCCTCATAGCCTCTTGAGATATGCTTTCAACTCTGTTATAAAGATAGTACACCTGTCCGTTCCGGGCAAGCTCTCTGTTTATAGCGTCTTTTATAAGCTCGCTGTCGTTTTCCATAACATAAGTCTGCACAGGCCGCCTTTCTCTCGGCGGTTCTTCAAGAATACTCATATCCCTGATACCTGAAAGGCTCATATGCAGTGTTCTTGGTATAGGTGTAGCAGTAAGAGTTAAAACGTCCAAGTTTTCTTTTAAGTTTTTAAGCTTTTCTTTGTGGGCAACACCAAAACGCTGTTCCTCGTCTATTATAACAAGACCTAAATCCTTAAACTTAACATCTTTTGAAAGTATTCTGTGAGTGCCTATAACTATGTCGCTCATACCCGTTTCAAGTCTTTTAATGGACTCTGTCTGCTGCTTTCTTGTTCTGAATCTTGAAAGAAGCTCTATTTTTACAGGGTAGTCCTTCATTCTCTGTACAAATGTATTGTAGTGCTGCTGAGCCAAAATAGTAGTAGGCACAAGGTATGCCACCTGTTTTGAGTCCTGAACAGCTTTAAAAGCGGCTCTTATAGCCACCTCAGTTTTGCCGTAACCCACATCACCGCATATAAGTCTGTCCATAACGCGGCCGGTTTCCATATCATGCTTAACTTCGTCTATAGCATTTAACTGGTCGTCAGTTTCATCATAAGGGAATATTTCTTCAAATTCTCTCTGCCATACATTATCCGGAGAATATACAAATCCTTTTGCCGCCTGCCTTTTAGCATAAAGCTTTACAAGGTCTTCAGCCAATATCTCTACAGATTTTCTAACTTTGGCCTTTGTTTTGTTCCAGTCCTGACCGCCAAGTTTATTTAGCTTTACCTTAATTCCGTCTGAGCCTATATATTTTTGTATGCAGTCCATCTGACCTGCCGGTATAAATAAATTCCCGCCGTCGGCATAGCTTACTTTTACATAGTCTTTGTTAACACCGTCAACGGTTATTTTTTCAATTCCTCTGTATACACCTATTCCATGGCTGGAATGAACAACATAATCACCAGGCTTTAAATCCGAAAAACTTTCTATAGTTTTGGTATTCTTTTTCTTTTTTCTGGCTTTTTTCCCTTTTTTCTCGTCAAAAAACTCATTATCACTGAATACAACAAATTTTATATCGTTATATATAAAGCCTTTTCCCAAACTGCCTCTTGATACTGTAATTGTGCCTGCTTTCAACTCAGCTTCCCATGGATTGAGCACAAAAGCAGATTCAATGCCAAAATCATAGAGCTCACGTACTATTCTTTCTCCGCGGCTTTCAGATGATGATAAAATTAGAATCGAATAATTTGAATCTTTTAGCCTTTTAACCTCTTCGGCAAAAAATTCAATTCTGTTATTAAATGACTCCGTGCTTCTTACAGAAAAATCAACAATGCTTTTTATATCAAAATCCGGCAGAGAGCCAGCAATTGATGACATTATTACTTCCGAGTATTTTTCAGACATTTTTAGAGCAGATACATAATCATATATTACATTAGCCATTTCAGGCAGTATATACCCCTTTTCTATTCTGCTTTTAATGCTTTCAGAAAATTCTTTTATAAGGTTTTCTGCTCTTTGTTTAATTCTTTGAGCTTCACAGAAAAATACTATTGTATCTTTTGGCACATAACCAAGAATATTAACTGTTTCGCTGTAAAAATAATTAATACATCCAATTGAAGAAACTATGCCTTCTTTATTTTTTAGTCTTTCAATAAGCTCGCCGATATGGTTTTCCAGATTCCCAGCTTCATCTGTCAATTCATTTTTCTCAAAATTGCTTTTAGCCTTTTTATAGGATTTTTCCATACTCTCAACTGCCTTTTCGAGCCGTTGAGCGTCACAGAAAAATTCGCTTGCAGGATAAATCTCAAAAGAAGCCACTCTTTCTATTGACCTCTGTGTTAAAGCATCCATAGTTCTTATGGAGTCTACTTCATCGTCCCAGAATTCCACTCTGAAAGCAGTATCCGATATAGTAGGATACACATCAAGTATACCGCCTCTTAATGAAAACTGTGCCGGACTTTCCGCAGCTTCTACTCTTTCATAACCCATATATATCAGGCTGTTTACAATACTGTCAATATTGTATACCCCACCTTCGGAAATATTTATCACACTTTCTTTTAAAATTTCCGGCGGTATAATTTTATCAAAATAAGCTTCTGCAGAAACAATAACTGTTTGAATTTCATTATTTAAAAGCTTCTTTAATACACTAAGCCTTTTAGTATCTGTTTCACGGCTGTGGACATCTGCACTGTAAAAAATAAGGTCTCTTGAATCAAAAACAGCTATATTTTTGTTAAAGAAATACATATTTTCATATATTTCCCTTGCCTTAATATCATTTTCGGCAACAATCAGCAAAGGCCTGTTTGTTTCCTCGGCAACAGAAGCCATAAGATGAACATTCTGGCTGTCGATAACACCAGTTACCTGAATAGGTGAAATACCATTTATAATACCGTCTTTAAGCATCTGATAGCTTGAAAGCCGTGACAGCACTCCTGTAATATTTCTCATTACTGCACTTCCTTGTTCTTTTCTTTTTTAGGAATAAAGTTATATTCGTTCATTGCCTCTTTAGCGCCTTTTAAAACAATAGCCGCCGCGGCATCAGCACTTCTTTTAACAGCGTCATCCATTAAAGCACTGTCCTCTTTTGAAAATTTTCCAAGAACATGATTTACCAAATCTCCGCCTTTTGGCTTATCGCCTACACCTACCTTAATACGCGTAAACTCATCTGTTTTTAAATGAGCAATAATACTTTTTATTCCGTTATGTCCTCCGGCACTGCCTTTTTCTCGTATTCTAAGACCGCCTACAGGCAGGCTTATATCATCATATATTATTACAATGTCATCAATGGGAAGTTTATAAAAATCACTTGCCGCTTTAATGCTTTCACCGCTTAAATTCATATAAGTAAGCGGCTTTAAAAGCAGTACCTTTTCATTACCAATTCTGCCCTCGCCTATAAGTCCATTAAATTTGGCTTTGCTTACATCAATATTGTATTTATCACTTAAAGCATCTATTACGGCAAATCCAATATTGTGCCGTGTACCGCTGTATTCTTTACCTGGATTTCCAAGACCAGCAATTAGCTTCATAATTAATTCCTCCAAAATAAACAGCAATAAGCCCTAAGATTTAACTTAGGGCGTTGTTATAAATTTTATTCAATTTTAATCCAAAAAATACTCTTTGTCTATAAAAATATTATACATCTGATGAGTAGTTCTTTGTGTAGTCAAGAAGATAATTAATAAAAATCTGGCTTGGCGTTGAAAGCTGATTTTTATTTTTATAAATAATGCCTATTTCTCTTAAAATTGGAGGTTCAAGGCGTATCTGTTTTATATTGAATCTTCCAGCCAGCGCGGCAAGCTTAGGAACTATTGATATGCCAAGTCCATTTTCAACCATAGCCTGAACACTGTTGTAGTCTGCCAAACGGCAAATTACATTTAAATCAACATTCATAGAACGCAGAACATTTAAAAATTCCATATCACGGTCTTCATCAAGAGAAACAAAATGCTCATTTTTGATTTGTTCTGGTTTTAAAAATTCTTCATTGCAGTATTTATGGTTTTCAGGCATAACAACATAAAAAGGATCTTTTAAAAGCGGCATAACCTGAAAGTTCTTTATATCATTTGTATTAGTTATACCAAAATCAACCATGTCTTTGCCGACCCAGTGTTCTATTTCTCTATAGTGCCCTTGGCGTGTTTCAAGAACAATATTAGGATAATCACAGCTGAATCTTTTTAAAACAAACGGAAGCACAGACGATGCAAATGTACCAAATGTAGCTATGCGTATTATTCCTGTTTGAAGGCCATTAAGAGTCTGTGCTTTTTCATTCATATTTTTATAAGAATCCACCAACTCAATTATAAAGGGCAGCATCTGCTCACCTTCATATGTAAGCTGTAAACCATATTTAGAACGTACAAATAAAGTTGTATTAAGCTCTTTTTCAAGAGATATTATCATTTGACTAACAGCAGACTGTGTGTAATTAAGCTCATCTGCAGCCCCAGTAAAACTTCCGCACTCAACCACTTTTAAAAATGCCTGATACTTTCTCATACCCCTAAACCCCTTGTAGAAAATTAAATATTGTTTGAATATAATTTTACAATATTTTACAGAAAAAGTACATAAAGAAAACCGAATCTGCATATAGATTCGGTTTTTAATGGAAATAATTAATGAATTTTTAATAAAATACATGAAATTATATATACTTCTTTATTTATCAGCGTGTTACTTCATTTTCAAGTTCTCTGCCTTCAATAACACATTTAAGGTTTTCACATGTTACAGTAGCAATCGCCTCAAGGGATTCTTCTGTAAAGAAAGCCTGATGGCTTGTTATAAGCACGTTAGGGAAAGACATTAATTTTATAAGCTCATCATCATTTATAATTTCACCTGAACGGTCTTCAAAGAAATACTCATCTTCTTCCTCATATACATCAAGAGCCACACCTCTGAATTTATTTGCTCTAAGACCATCAATAAGCGCTGCAGTATCAACAAGAGCTCCTCTTGAAGTATTAACAAGTATAACTCCGTCTTTCATTTTTGAGATGCTGTTTTTATTTATTATATATTTTGAATCGTCTGTAAGCGGACAATGCAGAGTTATTACATCACTGCGTTTAAGTAAATCATCAATAGTTGTATATTCTACATCAAGACTTGTATCTGGGAAAAGGTCATAGGCAAGTATTTTCATTCCAAAGCCTTTAAGGATTTCAATCATTATTTTACCTATTTTGCCTGTTCCTATAACACCAGCTGTTTTATCTCTTAATGTAACACCCATAAGGCCTGAAATTTTAAAATTAAACTCTCTTGTTCTTGTATAAGCCTTATGAATTTTTCTGTTAAGGGTAAGGAATAAAGCTGCTGCATATTCAGCAACTGCTGTTGGTGAATAGCTTGGAACTCTTAAAACAGGTATACGGCCTTTGCATGCGTCAAGGTCAACATTATCATATCCAGCGCATCTTAAAAGTATAGCCTTTATTCCAAGTTCATATAATTTATCTATTGTTTTTTTGTTTAACACACAGTTTACAAAAACGCATACAGCGTCGCAGCCGCTTGCAAGTATAGCTGTATCTTCCGTACATCTTGTATCATAAAAAACAAATTCATACCCATATTCCGGTGCCAGTTTTTCAAACCATATTCTGTCATAATCCTTGGTATCAAAAAATGCGATTTTCATAATTTTTATCCTCTCCTTAAAATACGCTCCGCTATAATTATTAGCAGAATTTTAAAATTAATACAAAACTACGTACAGATTTAAAAAATAAATACAGCTAAAAACAATGTATATCCTACATTTGTTAATATTGTATCAAACTTACATCATAAAATCAACTGTGAATTTTTTGACAATATTTAACGTCCATTTTGTATATTGTGCATGAATAAGGCTAAAAATCTGAAAAAAATCTTAATTTTAAGCCTTTTGTGGTTAGGCCGTTATACCATAATTATAATTTTTTTGTTTAAAATTTTTGATAAATTTATATCGCACTATTAATAATTAAACACTAAATAAACACATTATTTCATATTCTATTGAGCATAAAAAAAGACCGGCTTAAAACCGGTCTTTTGAAAATTTTATTCAAATAATTTTGATACAGATATACCTTCGTGTATACGATTAATAGCCTCTGCAAAAATTTTAGCAACAGAAAGCACTTTAATTTTTGATATACTTTTTTCCGGCGGAAGCTTAATTGTATTAAGCACAAGAAGCTCGCTGATAGCTGACTTTTCTATTCTCTCTATAGCCGGGCCTGAAAGTACAGCATGTGTACAGCAGGCATCTACTTCAATAGCGCCTCTTTCTTTAAGAGCATTAGCCGCATTTGTAATTGTGCCGGCAGTATCAATCATATCGTCAACAAGAATAACTCTCTTGCCTTCAACATTACCTATAATGTTCATAATTTCACTTACATTTGCCTTTGGTCTTCTTTTATCAATAATTGCCAAAGGAATATCAAGTCTTGTAGCAAAGCTTCTTGTTCTGCCTACACTGCCTAAATCAGGAGAAACTGCTACAAACTCATCAATTGCCTCACCATATTTATCATGATAATAGTTTGTAAGAAGCGGCGCACCCACAAGGTGGTCTACCGGGATATCGAAGAATCCCTGTATCTGAGCACAATGAAGATCCATCGTAAGAACTCTGTCCGCTCCTGCAACAGTAAGGATATTAGCTACAAGTTTTGCACTGATTGGATCTCTTGCTCTTGCTTTTCTGTCCTGACGTGCATAGCCATAATATGGAACAACGGCTGTAATTCTTCCTGCCGAAGCTCTCTTCATGGCGTCAATCATTATAAGAAGCTCCATAAGGTTGTCGTTTACAGGATACGACGTTGACTGCACAATATAAACATCTGCGCCCCTGATAGTTTCATCAATTTTAACAGAAATCTCGCCGTCACTGAAATGACTTACCTCAGCCTGACCAAGTTTAAGGCCAAGACACTGTGCCATTTCTTCTGCTAATTCTCTGTTGGCATTGCAAGAAAAGATTTTTATATTGCTTCTGCCTGAATACATCATTAAACTTATCCTCCCTACAAACATTCAATAATTAATCACATACATGATTATGTTACACCCCGTAAGGATAAAATTCAATACTATTTGACAAAAATTTTATTTTTTCGTCCAGCCTTCTATATTCTGCTGACGATTTCTTGCTACAGCAAGGGATTTTTCAGGCACATCTTTTGTAATTGTTGAACCAGCAGCCACATAAGAACCTTTTTTAAGTGTAACAGGTGCTACAAGGTTTGCATTGCAGCCAATGAATACATCATCTTCTATTGTTGTTCTGAATTTTTTGTGTCCATCGTAATTTACTGTTACAGTACCGCAGCCGAAATTAATTCTTTCTCCTACATCTGAATCGCCTATATAAGTAAGGTGTGAAACCTTTGTACCGTTGCCTATAACTGAGTTTTTAACTTCTACAAAGTCACCTATTTTTATGTTTTCACCTATTTTTGAGTTAGGTCTTATATACGCATAAGGACCTACCTTTGTACCGCTGCCTACTTCACTTTCCATAGCTACCGTATACTGAATTGTAACATTACTGCTTAATTTCATATCAGTAAGCCTTGTATCCGGTCCTACTTTGCAATCCTCACCTATAACAGTTTTGCCTTCAAGTACACAGCCAGGATAAATTATGGTATCACAGCCTATTTCTACATCATCAGAAATATATGTGTCCTCTGGTGAAATAATAGTTACGCCATTAAGCATATGTTTCTCATTAATTCTCTTTTGCATAATCTTGTTTGCTTCTGCAAGCTGAATACGGTTATTAACACCAAAGAATTCCGTTACATCACCTATTGAAAGAGCATTAACCTTTTCACCATTTTTCAGTATTATTTCAAGTGTATCAGGAAGGTAGTATTCCCCCTGAACATTATCATTTGTAATAAGTTTAAGAGCTTTTTTAAGACTTGAACCTTTAAAGCAGTAAATACCGGAATTTATTTCTTTTACAAGCTTTTCTTCTTCTGTTGCGTCTTTATACTCTACATTTTTAACGAAATTTCCGTTTTTGTCTCTTATAATATGGCCGTAGCCCTCTGAATTATCAACAACAGCTGAAATAATAGAAACTCCGTTGTCCTCATTTCTATGATAATCTATTAATTTTTGAAGTGTTTCAGCTTTAATTAAAGGCGTATCGCCATAAAGAATAAGCACATCCTCATTATCATTTATATATTTTTCAGCCTGCATTACGGCATGGCCTGTGCCAAGCTGTTTTTCCTGCTCAGCAAATGTTACGCTTTCATTTTTTAACGCTTCCTGAACTTCCTCTGATTTATGGCCTGTTACAACACAAATATTTTGAGCACCTAATTCATAAGCAGTATCTATAACACGCTTAATCATTGGTTTACCCATTACCTCATGAAGCACTTTAGGCATTTTGGATTTCATTCTTGTTCCTTCGCCTGCGGCAAGTATAACAACATTTATATTCTTCATTATAAGCACTCCTCAATATTAATAATCCCGTTCGTAAAAGAGTATATATCATTAAACGTCAATGGTCAAATAAATTCACAAAAAACCCGGATAATATTATCCGGGTTTTATTTTAACTAAGCAACATTCTATCGTTATCGACATTTTGTCCGCCGCTGGCTTTTTCAAACATTTTAAGTAAGTCAGCTACCTGTAAATATTTTTTATCTTCCTCACAAACATCAATAAGCACATTGCCTTTATGCATCATCATAAGCCTGTTGCCAAGCTTAATAGCATCTCGCATATTATGTGTAACCATAAGAGCAGTAAGCTTATCTTCTGCAATTATTTTTTCTGTAAGCTCAAGAACTTTCTTAGCTGTTTTAGGGTCAAGAGCCGCTGTATGCTCGTCAAGAAGCAAAAGCTGAGGCTTAGTCATTGTAGCCATAAGAAGGGTTATAGCCTGTCTTTGACCGCCTGAAAGAAGCCCTGTTTTAGTGCTCATTCTGTTTTCAAGACCCAAATCCAGCATTTCAAGGTATTCTCTGAATTTAGACTTTTCCTCACGTGTTATACCTTTGTGAAGGCCTCTTGCCTTGCCGCGTCTTAAAGCCATAGCAAGGTTTTCTTCAATGCTCATATTAGTGGCTGTACCCATTCTTGGATCCTGAAATACCCTTCCTATATATTTTGCTCTTTTATACTCAGGAAGTTTTGTAACATCATTTCCGTCTATTTCTATGTAACCTTCATCTACAAAGAATAATCCGGCTATGGCGTTAAGAGTTGTGGACTTTCCAGCGCCGTTACCGCCAATAACGGTTATAAAATCTCCCGGATTCATTGTAAAGCTTACTTTATCAAGGGCTACTTTTTCGTTAGCAGTGCCTTTTCCAAATACTTTTCTTACATTTTGGAGTTTAAGCATTAACTTCGCCCTCCTTTGATTTATTGCCATGAATTTTCTCTACAAAATCATAAAGCTTTTCTTTAATAAGAGGCAATGAAAGACATACAGCCAGAAGCACTGACGAAAGCAGTTTAAGGTCTGTAGGAACAAGACCTTTTGAAAGAACAAAAGCTATTATAATTCTGTAAAGTATAGAACCAAGAACAACAGCAAAAAGACTTCTGAGTATTGATGAATGACCAAAAAGCACTTCTCCTATAATAACTGAAGCAAGACCTATAACGATTGTACCAGTACCCATACCTACATCGGCATAACCGTTATACTGCGCCATAATACCGCCTGAAAGAGCTATTAAGCCGTTACTTATTACAAGACCAAGTATTACCATAGAATTAGTATTAACACCAAGCGCTCTAATCATAGCTGCATTATCACCAGTTGCCCTAATTGCAAAACCTTTTTCAGTGCCAAAGAACCACCACAATATGGCTATTACAATAAGTACAAAAATTATACCTACTATTAAAACCGCTGTTGATGTTTCGATACCCATATCAGAAACAATTGATATAACTGTATCCTGCTTTAAAAGCGGAAGGTTGGCTTTACCCATTATTCTAAGGTTAATGGAATATAAGCCAGTCATAGAAAGTATACCACTTAAAAGAGAAGGTATTTTAAGCTTTGTGTTCAAAAAACCTGTTACAAAGCCAGCTGCCATACCAGCTATCATTGATACAAAAGTTGCTATAAAAGGATTAAATCCGCATAATATCATCTGTGCCGCTACTGCCGCACCTAAAGGATAGCTTCCTTCTGTTGTTAAGTCGGCATAGTCCAGAATTTTATATGTTATGTATACTCCTATAGCCAATATAGACCATAAAAGACCTTGGGACACAGCGCCCAACAATACACTTAAACGCATTTGCTATTCACCCATTCACTATTAATACTTTTAAATATAACTTATGCCGAACTTTTACAGTCCGGCTATAAGTCTAACACTATATTATTTAATATTAGTTTTCAACTACTTCCCCGTCTTGAATTTTAATATTTGCTTTGTCAATTACAGACTGTGGAAATTCATAACCTATAGCTGCTGCCTCGTCAAGGTTAATACATACATTAGCATCCTCAAGACCTTCTATAGGCATTTCGGCAACATTAGCACCGTCTTTTAAAATACGTACAGCCATTTCACCAGTCTGGCAGCCGAGTTTATAATAATCAATGCCTACTGTAGCAAGTCCGCCGTTTTGAACCATACCGCTTTCACCACAGATAGTAGGAAGCTGATACTGCTCAGCAACTTTTGCAACTGTAGCCATAGCTGATGCAAAAGTATTATCTGTAGGAATGTATATTGCATCTACTTCTGCTGCTATAGATTCCATAACCTGAGCAATATCATTTGTATTGGTAACTGTAGCTGTTTTACATTCAAGGCCAAGACTTTCAGCAGCTTCTTCTGCCATCTGAGCCTGAATTTCAGAATTCACTTCACTTGAGTTATAAAGTATACCAAGTGTTTTTGCTTCCGGAAGCATTTCTTTAAGAAGGTCAAGCTGCTTATCTACAGGATTAAGGTCTGTTGTACCGGAAACATTTCCGCCTGGAGCATCATTGCTTTCTACAAGCTGAGCAGCTTCATAATCTGTAATAGCTGTGCCTAAAATAGGAATTTCGCTTGTTTCAGCAGCTACTGACTGAGCAGCGCCTGTTGCTATAGCCAAAATAAGGTCATCTTCTTCCTGAACAAACCTCTGGCTGATTGTTTTAAGGTTAGACTGGTCATTCTGTGCATTCTGATAATCGATTATAATATTTTCACCATCGATATAACCGTTGTCCTTTAATGTCTGAATAAATCCTTCTCTTGCAGAGTCAAGAGCGTCATGTTCCAAAAGCTGGATAATACCTATTTTAATAACATCATCTGATGCTGTTTCACCTGAAGCAGATGCTGAAGAAGCCGATGAATCTGCAGATGTATCAGAGGAAGAGGAACATCCTGCCATAGAACAAGCCATTACAAAAGCCAACGCTGCCGCTGCAGCAAATTTAATCTTTTTCAACATAATATTAACACCCCTCAATTTATTCATATTGTATATTGCTTAAAAGTAATGATAATACTTTTTCAATTTATTGTCAATCTATTATAACATTTTAAAGCGTCTAACTGCAAAAATTTAAAGCGATAAAGCAGTGCAGAGTTTACTTCCCTATTAATGTATAAAAATTTTAGTGCAACAAATAATATTTATTAAAAATAATAAAATTTAATGTTTAAGTGTTTACCTTTTTTTTAAAATAATATAAAATAATTTTGAAGGGAGTGGGTGTTATGAACAGACTGACTATTGTAAAAGGCGACATTGTAAAAGCTAAAACAGACGCTATAGTCAATGCGGCTAATACATCTCTTTTAGGCGGCGGCGGAGTTGACGGAGCTATTCATAAAGCAGCAGGTCCTATGCTTTTGGAAGAATGTAAAAAGTTCAATGGCTGTCCTACAGGTGAGGCACGTATTACACCTGGCTTTAAATTGAGCGCAAAATATGTTATACATACTCCCGGACCAATATGGCGCGGAGGCAATAAAGGCGAAGGCGAGCTTTTAGCCAACTGCTACAGGAATTCTTTGAAACTGGCTTACGAGAACGGTATTCGCTCTATAGCTTTTCCTTCCATCAGTACCGGAGTATATCGTTTTCCTGTTGAAGAAGCAGCTAAAATAGCTCTTAAAGAAATTTCAGCATTTCTTGCAGAGCACAGCGATTTTGAAAAAGTTACTATAGTTTGCTTCGATGATATAACTCAAAAAGCTTATAAATCTGCCTTAAAAGAATACAGTGTTTAATAAAAGCAAAGTCCTTTGTATAGACAAAGGGCTTTTTTATTATTAGACTTAAAGCTCTGTTTACTTTATAATTTTTATTCCGAATTATATATACAGTAATAAAATATTACAGCTTATTAAATTTAATTCAGTCAGCACTTACAAATTCATTTCCATAATTGTTTTGTTTTATAAAATTATGTCTGCCTTACATAATCAGATTATGTTAACAAAATTCAAACAGTTTGTTAACAAAAAATAAGTTATTAAGATTTTAAATTAAACTTTTACACATAAAAAATCCTTAAAAATCAGTTATACACCAACTTATCCACTTTATCCACAAATTTATTATTTTCTTTATTAACACTTTTTAAACCAAAATGTAAACATCACTAAGTGATAAAATATTATCCTTAAATTTAGTAAGCTTATAACCTTAAATTTGTTTTATAAAAATAAAATATTTAATCGAATTAGAAATTTTATTCTCATATCAAAAGGATTTTTAAAATAAACGTCGAATAAGTAATAATAAGAAAAGCGAAGGCTTTTCCAGCAGCAATAATTGAAAGGAGCTGTTATTATGACATATCTCATCAGAGGAAAGAACTTTGACATAGGCGACAGAACAAAAGAAAAAATTGAGGCTGTAATTTCCGGAATTGAAAAAATAATGCCTCCTGACTCTTTCGTTAATGTGGCTGTAAACAGAAGCAAACTTACCTATAAAACAGATATAACACTTAAAAGCGGCAAATTAATCGTTCGTTCTGAAAAAGAAGACGAAGACATGATGGTTTCAGTTGATAAAGCAGTTGAAAATCTTGAAAAACAGCTTTTAAAAGCTAAAGGCAGAAAAGTAGCAAAACGAAAATTAGTTGAAGCCGAAAGCATCGAATCTGAAAACGAAGCTTTAGCAGATGATGATTCTCCTGTTATTGAAAGAAATAAAAAATTCGAAGTCCTTCCTATGGACGTTGAAGAAGCAGTCACCCAAATGGAGCTTCTCGGACATGACTTTTTCGTTTTCCTTAACACTTCTACTGAAACATTAAATGTTGTTTATAAACGTAAAAACGGAAATTATGGATTAATTGAACCTGAGATTTAATTAATTGATAATTATTTAACTTTAAGAATTTCATAAATTACAACAAAGAACGGCTTAACGCCGTTCTTTTTATTTTTTCGTGTAAAATAAATTTATAAATATTAGTTATCTAACTTAAATTTCAAATATAAAATTAAAAATATTGAATTTTTCTAATTTAATGGTATACTATTTGATAATAAAAAAACAATATTACAGATATATATTTAAATAATATTTACCAATAATATTGCTAAAACTTTCTATGTCAAAAGTTGGAGGCGACAAAAAATGAAAGAAAACTTTTTAGCAGACTATTTAAGCAAATTTATTTCTGTATGCTTTACAATTGAAAATGATGGAAATAAAACAAAAATCGGTGAAGGCGAACCCTGCTTCAATATTAAATTAAACGCACCCCTTAAAAAAACAGAGCTTCTTACAAGCACTTCCCTTGCCTTGGGAGAAGCTTACATGCGAGGAGATATTGAGCTTGATAAAGACCTTTACTATGTTCTAAATTTGTTTTTAGGCAATATGTCTAAATTCAGCACAAACGAGAGTGCTCTTAAAAGCATCATAAAAACATCTGTATCAAAATCAAATCAGAAAAAAGAAGTTTCTTCACATTACGATATAGGAAACGATTTTTATAAGCTTTGGCTTGATAAAAACATGAACTATTCATGCGCATACTTCAAAGACGAAACAAAAACCCTTGATGAAGCACAGGAGGACAAGCTCGACCACATTCTATCAAAGCTTCAGCTTGAAGAAGGCATGACACTGCTTGATATCGGCTGCGGCTGGGGTGCCCTTCTTATAAGAGCAGCTAAGAAATATAAAATTAAAGGCTGCGGTATTACATTAAGCGCTGAGCAGGAAAAAGGCTTTTCAGAAAAAATAAAAGCTGAAGGCCTTGAGGATTTGCTTACAGTAAAAATTATGGATTACAGAGATTTGCCGAAAAGCGAAATGACATTCGACAGAGTTGTAAGTGTTGGAATGCTTGAACATGTAGGCAGAAAAAATTATGATTTATTCCTTAAATGTGTTAATTCTGTATTAAAAGACGGAGGCTTATTCCTTCTTCACTTTATAAGCGCACTTAAAGAACATCCCGGCGATGCATGGATTAAAAAATACATTTTCCCAGGAGGAATGATTCCAAGCCTTAGGGAAATTGTAAATATAATGCCTGATTATAACTTCTATACCCTTGATATTGAAAGCTTGAGACGACACTATAACCGCACCCTTCTTTGCTGGAGAGAAAACTTCAATAATCACCGTGAGGAAATAGAAAAAATGATGGGTGTAGAATTTACAAGAATGTGGGACCTTTACCTTGCTTCGTGCGCCGCTACATTTAATAACGGTATTATAGACCTTCATCAGATACTTATGTCAAAAGGTATAAATAACTCTATTCCAATGCTCAGAACAGTATAAAAATATTAGGGACATGCAGGCATATCGCAGGCATGCCCTTTTTAATTGAAAATAAAACTTTGCCGTGGTATACTGAAATTACAAGGGAAAAACCGCCTGTTAAACTCAGTACTGTTTTTATAAAGGAGCTGATTTAATGAAAAAATTTATTCAAATAGCATTGGTAACCATAATAACAGCTGAGTGTTTTGTGTTTTTCGGCGGCTACATGCTTTTTGATTTCAACAAAAGATTTTTTACTGCAACAGCCGCTGTGGCATTTTTACTATCTGTTGTAATATATGCTTTTGAAGAGCAAAATGAAAAAATCAGTAATCTTGAAAATAGAATATCAACTCTTGAAGATATTATTAATAAAAAAGATTAATTAAACATAATTTTTAAATATTTAACATTTCAGAATGTATTTTAAGTAGTTTATGTTCTTTTAATTCAGTCAAATAGTAATAAATTTACATTTTATTATTTATTTTTTCTCGATATTGCTTTATAATAATTCAAAATAAAAAACCTTTGGGAGGTATGTTGATGTCTAATAAAAAAATAGCTGTTTTAACAGGAGGAGGAGACGCGCCGGGACTTAACGCGGTAATATACACACTTACAAAAACATGTATATTAAAATACGGATATGAGCTGATTGGTTATAAATTTGGTTACAGAGGATTATATACAAACGATTTTATGCCTCTTACACTTGAGAACACAACTGGTATACTTCACAAAGGCGGCTCAATTTTATACAGCTCTAACAAAGATAATCTTTTTGACTATAAAGTTACAGAAAACGGCGTTACAGTAAGAAAAGATGTTTCAGATGTAGCAATACAGAACCTTAAAAATGAAGGCGTTGACTGCCTTGTTATACTTGGCGGCGACGGAACTCTTACAAGCGCCCGTGATTTTGCCCGTAAAGGTGTTAATGTAATAGGTGTACCTAAAACAATAGATAATGACCTTAAATCAACAGATGTTACATTCGGCTTTAACACAGCTGTTAATATTGTTACAGAGGCTCTTGGAAGACTTCATACTACAGCTGAGAGCCATCACAGAATAATAGTAGTTGAAGTTATGGGCAGAAACGCAGGCTGGATAGCTCTTCATGGCGGCATTGCAGGTTCAGCAGATATTATACTTATACCTGAAATACCGTATACCCTCGACAACATAGTGCAGAAAATACACGAAAGAGATGCAAGAGGAAAACTCTTTACAATTATAGTTGTATCTGAAGGCGCTATGGAACTTGGCGGAACAGTAACAGTTAATAAAGTAGTTAAAGACAGTCCCGACCCTATCCGTCTTGGCGGCATTGCAAATAAGCTTACTTATCAGCTTGAACAGCTTATAGGTGAAGAACACGAAATACGCCCTGTTGTACTTGGTCATACACAAAGAGGCGGCGAAACATCTCCTTATGACAGAATACTTTCTGCAAGATACGGTTCTTATGCCGCAAAACTGATACATGAAGAAAAATACGGCAATATGGTTTGTCTTAAACATGGTGATATCAGCTACGTACCACTTGAAGAAGTTGTAGGCTCTCAAAAACAAATAGACCCTGAAACAGACGAGCTTATTCAGGTAGCACGTGACTTAGGCGTTTCATTTGGTGATATGCCTGTTCATAGAATTTAATAAATTTTAACTTAATACAAAACACGCTTTATTAGTAAAAGGCGTGTTTTTTGTTTTATCAAAAAGTTTAATACATCAAATAAAACCATATTATTTTATTATACATTACTTTTTTAAACAGTATTAAAATATGAGCATACAAAAAGCACGGCTCTTGAAACAAAGAGTCCGCGCTTTAATTGTTTTAATAATATTTAATATTAATTTTTAAATACATCTACCATGTCAAGCTTCTCCCATGGCAAATCAAGGTCGTTTCTTCCAAAGTGGCCATATGCTGCTGTTTGCTTGTAGATAGGTCTTCTAAGGTCAAACCTGTTTATAATACCCTTTGGTGTAAGGTCAAAGTTTTTCTGAACAATCTCCTCAAGCTTTTCATCATCAATTTTGCCTGTACCAAATGTATTAACATGAACAGAAACAGGCTGAGCAACACCTATAGCATAAGCAAGCTGAATTTCGCACTTGTCAGCTGCTCCGCTTGCTACAATGTTTTTAGCAACATGTCTTGCTGCATAGCATGCACTTCTGTCTACCTTTGTTGGGTCTTTTCCAGAGAAAGCACCGCCGCCATGACGAGCGTATCCACCGTATGTGTCAACTATAATCTTTCTGCCTGTAAGTCCGCTGTCACCCTGTGGACCGCCGATTACAAAGCGTCCAGTAGGATTAATGAAGTATTTTGTCTTTTCGTCTAAAAGCTCAGCAGGTATTACTTCTTTAATAATCTTTTCAATAATGTCTTTTTCAATAGTGTCATGGTCAACTTCAGGTGAATGCTGAGTTGAAATAACAACTGTATCTACCCTAACTGGCTTGTCATCAATATACTCAACTGTTACCTGTGATTTACCGTCTGGTCTGAGGTATGAGAGCACACCTGTTTTTCTTGCTTCAGTAAGACGTCTTGCAAGCTTATGTGCAAGATAAATAGGCATCGGCATATACTCGTCAGTTTCGTTACATGCAAAACCAAACATCATGCCCTGGTCACCAGCGCCTTCATTATCAACACCCATAGCTATATCAGGTGACTGTCCTTTAAGAGATGTAATAACAGCACAGGAATCAGCATCAAAGCCATATTTAGCTCTTGTATAGCCAATTTCTCTAACAGTATCCCTAACTATTTCCTCAATATCAACATAGCAGTTAGTTGTAACCTCACCCATAACAAATATCATACCTGTAGTAGCTGTTGTTTCACAGGCAACTCTTGCCATAGGGTCTTTTGCAAGTATAGAATCAAGAACAGCATCAGATATCTGGTCACAGATTTTATCTGGATGTCCTTCAGTAACTGACTCTGATGTAAAAAGTCTTCTTGACATCTGTAATTCCTCCTTTTTAATAAATAGTATAAAAAAAAGCCCATCAGGGCCAAACAAAAGCTTATCTTACACATAAAAATCTATGTGTGGGAATTAGCACCGTGCTAAAAAGCCGGTTGCCGGGTGTCACAGGGCCCTGTCCCTCGACCACTCTTGATAAGCCAATAAATTATATAGGCATTCTGCCTTTTGCTCTGGTAAGTATTATACCATATAATTTATATATTGCAAGCAAAATATAATTTTTATATTCTAATAATAATTTTAAAAATTTTAAAAAATCAAAACTTTTTTAATTCTTTAAATATCTATATAGTAAAAGCAACAAAAATTACCGCGGTAACAAAGTATGTTATACATACAAACAGGAGGCAACCATGGAAAAGGATTTATACGACCTGACAGTAAGCTATATACTTGAATCTCAGGAAAAATTCTACAGGCTGGCATACAGCTACGTACGTAATAAAGAAAGCGCTTTGGATATAGTACAGAATTCAATCTGCACAGCACTTGAAAAATGCTATACCCTAAAAAACCCACAGGCAATTAAAACATGGCTCTATAAAATAATAGTTAATGAGTCATTAAAGCATATTAAGGCTTCCAAAAATGAGTCTTTGTCAAATGAAGAAATACCTGAACAGGTTTATAACGAACCTTCTTTTGATAAAGACAGAGAAGTATATGAGGCAGTGCAAAATCTAAGAGAACCCGTAAGAACAGTAATTATTCTGCATTATTACGAGGACCTTACCATCAAGCAAATAGCCGAAATAACAAATACTAACCCAAATACAGTAAAAACAAGGCTTTACAGCGGGCTTAGTAAATTAGAAAACAAGTTGTCAAAGGAGGCCTTTGCATGAAAATTGAGGATAGTAAAAAGATATATGATTCAATAGAAATACCCGCTGAGCTTGACGCAGTAGTAAAAAATGCTATTTCTAAAAGCAGCAGAAAAAAAGCGGCATATATAAGGAGGAAAGAGCTTATGAAAAAGACATTTAAAGGTTTTACAGTTACAGCAGCAGGTTTAATAGTATGTACTACAGTAGCTTTAAATACAATACCGACATTTGCAACAGAAATGGCAAAACTTCCAGTTATAGGAAGTATAGCAAAAGTTTTAACAGTCCGCACATTCCACAGCGTTGAGGAAGACATGTATAATGTAGACATGGATGTTCCTAATATAGTAATTGACAATAACGGAACAGAAACTAATACAGACTTTACTGAAAAAATAAATACCGAAATAGAAAAAATAGTAAATGACTATAAGTCACAGGCAGAAAAAGATTTTGAAGAGTACAAGAAAGCATTCTTTGAAACTGGCGGAACAGAAGAAGAATGGAATGACCGTAAAATGGACATAATAATAGACTACGATATTAAATCACAAAACGGTAACATTCTTTCTCTTGAGCTTGTAACATCAAAAGGCTGGGTAACATCAAATGAAGAACGTCATTATTATAACCTCAACCTTGCTACGGATGAAGAAATAACACTTAAAGAACTGCTTGGCGATGATTATATTAATATCTGCAACGAAAGCATTAAAAAGCAGATAGAAGAACGTATAGCTGAAGATGAAAATAATGTTTACTTCGGTTATGGCAGCAGCACTGATGACACAATGAAAGACGCTGGTTTTAAAACAATAACAGATGAAACTCCATTTTACATTAACGAAAACGGTAATCCTGTAATTGTATTTGCCAAATATGAAATAGCTCCAGGATACATGGGTTATCAGGAATTTGAAATAACAAAATAATAGCAGTCAAAAAATTTGTTTTCACTCCCCCTTCATTTAAAAAGCTTATATATAATAAAGCCCGAATAAAATTTTGGGCTTTATTGTTTTCAGTTTTTAATATAATTTTGCTCCGCATTGTTTGAAAATAATGTATAGCAAATACTACAAATCATTAATTTATTTTAAAATTTATTTATTCCAAAACCTTCTGATTCTATATCACTTGACTTGTCCCTTTTCTATGTATAAAATAGTATTGTAAAAAAGATTAGAAAGATTAAAAAATCAGGAGGTATTTAGATGGATTTTATAACTTTTAAAGAAAAATTCAGTAGTTTAATGTTCAAAATTATCCAGCTTTTTGAAATCTTAGTAGCAATATTTATAACTATTGTAATTATTTTTATGCTGTATAACTTAATTTCAAGAGTAACAAACGTAGATATTTTCCAAATGTCATCTTCAGATTTTTCATCTTTCCTTGCTTCAGCCTTAACTCTTGTTGTAGGACTTGAGTTTGTAAAACTTCTCTGCCAGCATACACCTGAAAACCTTATTGAAGTTTTAATGATGGCTATATCACGTCAAATGGTAGTTGAGCATCTTAACACTTTTCAAATGCTTTTAGGCGTATTATCTATAGTAGCCCTTCTTGCAGCTAAAAAATATTTAACTTCAAAGGCTAACACAAAAGAAACAACTGAAGAATTAAAAGAAGAATTAAAATAATACATATTAAAATAACAGTTAAAAAATAAATATTTTAACTGTTATTTTTTATTGTTTTAAACATATCAGTATATAAATTAATGTATTATTTAAATAAATCAAAATCTGACTCTATTAAAACTATAGTTCATAATGAAAGAAACATCTCTAATCAGTTTTTTCAATACAAAAAAAGACCGCTGCATTTGCAACGGTCGTTTGTTTTACTGAAGCATTTGTTTTACAAGTCCGCTGACTATTTTATTGTCGGCACGTCCTTTAACCTTTGGTGTTACATTGGCCATAACCTTGCCCATATCTTTCATAGTTGCGGCACCTGTTTCCTTAACAGCTTCTTCCACAATTGCCCTTATTTCGTCTTCAGTCAACTGTTTTGGAAGGTAAGTAAGTAAAACTTCAATTTCCTTGTTGAGATTATCAATAAGATCCTGACGCCCGCTTTTAACAAAATCAGGCATGGAATCACGGCGCTTTTTAAGCTCTTTTGATATTACATCAAGCACGCCTTCATCATCAAGCTCAACCTTTTTATCTTTCTCGATTTGAAGTACACCGGAACGGACAAGCTGTACAGTATTTTTGCGTATAGTGTCTTTTTCTTTCATGGCTTCTTTCAAATCAAGCATAAGTTTGTCTTTTAAAGACATGTCAAATCATCTCAGCCTTCAATTATTTGAATTTACGCTTTCTTGCAGCCTCTGATTTCTTTTTGCGCTTAACGCTTGGCTTGTCATAATGTTCTCTCTTACGAACTTCACCCATTATACCATCTCTGGCACAGTTTCTTTTAAAGCGACGAAGAGCACTATCCAAGGATTCATTTTCTTTTACTCTAACCTCTGACATGAATTTCCCTCCCTCCGTAAGCTTAATCAATGGCATAATAGGAAATTTTAAAATCACCCACTTACACCACATACCTAATGATTATACACAAAAAAATCACTTGCGTCAACACAAAAACTTTATAAAATATTAAATTACTTTTTATCAATCTTTTTTAAGCTTAAAAACAACAAATCCAAGGGGCGGAAGTGTTATATTTATGCTGTTCTCCGCTCTTGAGCAGTTAATTTTTTCCGATTTAATAGGGTCTAAGTTCAGTCGTCCAGTTCCTCCAAAGGCAATGTCGTCGCTGTTGAAAACTTCTTCATAAATACCGTCCTCAAAAACTCCCTGCCTAAAAGAATCGTAAGTGTGTTCGGTAAAGTTGCAAACAACAATAAGCCTTTCGTCCCACGTTCTTCTCTCAAATGAAACTATACTTCTTTCAGAGTCATCACAGTCTATCCATTCAAAACCTTCTGGATTAAAGTCCATTTCCCATAAGGCCTTATATTCTGTATAAAAATGATTAAGAGACCTTACATAGGTTTGCAGATTTCTGTGTATGTCATATTGAAGTATATGCCAGTCAAGGCTTCTGGCCTCGCTCCATTCAGAAAACTGCCCTATCTCATTTCCCATAAACATAAGCTTTTTACCAGGGTGAGCATACATAAAACCATAGGCAACCCTAAGATTAGCCGCTTTCTGCCACATATCCCCAGGCACCTTATACATCATAGAGCCCTTCATATGAACTACCTCATCATGAGACAATACAAGTATGAAATTCTCGTTGTAGTTATACATCATGCTGAATGTAAGATAATTGTGGTGATACTTTCTGTAAACAGTCTCTTTTTTAATATAACTCAAAAAGTCATTCATCCAGCCCATATCCCACTTAAATGTGAAACCAAGGCCGTTATACTTGGTATCCCTTGTAACTCCTTCCCAAGATGTTGACTCCTCAGCCATAATCATAACGCCTTTACAGCTTGAGCGTATAACAGAGTTTAAGTGCTTAAGAAACTCAACAGCCGCCAAGTTTTCTCTTCCGCCATACTTATTAGGAAGCCACTTTCCATCATCGCGGCAATAATCAAGATAAAGCATTGACGCCACAGCGTCAACCCTAAGTCCGTCAATATGATATTCATTAATCCAATATAAGGCATTGGCTATAAGAAAATTTGAAACCTCTTTTCGTCCATAGTTAAAAACAAGCGTTCCCCATTCCTCATGCTCACCAATCCTTGGGTCTTCATGCTCATACAAAGCCGTTCCGTCAAATTTTGCAAGTCCAGAGACATCTTTAGGGAAATGGGCCGGAACCCAGTCCATAATAACGCCTATGCCATTTTGGTGGCAAACGTCAATAAGGTACATAAACTCTTCCGGCGTCCCATATCTGCTTGTTGGGGCATAATATCCGCTAACCTGATATCCCCAGCTTCCATCAAATGGGTGTTCGCTTAAAGGCATAAACTCAATGTGCGTATAGCCCATTTCTTTAACATATTTAACAAGCATTTGTGCAGCCTCAAGGTATGTCATAAACCTGTCGTCGTTGCCTACTCGGCGCCAAGACCCCATGTGAACCTCATATATATTAACTGGCCTGTCATATCTTTCATGTTCGGCCCTGTCCTCAAGCCATTCAAAATCATTCCACACATATTTATGAATGTTGTGAACTATTGACGCCGTGTTTGGCCTAAGCT
>CALWHR010000118.1 GCA_944380455.1 uncultured Clostridia bacterium | reverse complement strand
ATCAAAAAGGGTTAGTAGTAGATGAAAAGTTTTTATCTGAAGTAAAAAGCAAAATGCAGGAAATAGTTAACGCTAATCATCCTATAGAGCGGCTTATTGTAAGTTCTGATGAGGCCATAGAGCTTGCTTCTAAGTATGGCATGGAGGATAAATCCAGACTTTTGGCCTATAGAAGAATATCATATGTAAGTGTATATAAACTTGATGATTTTTATGATTATTACTATGGTTATATGCTTCCTTTTACTGGTTATCTTAAAATATTTGACTTATCACTTTATGAAAAAGGTTTTTTATTAAGAATGCCATCTACAAAGTGTCTTTATGCTCCTGAAACATATGATAATTTTGAGAAAATATCAAAGGTTTTTATGGAGCAGCTGGACTGGTGCAACTTAATGGAAGTAAAATGTGTTGCCGATTTAAATGATATAATTGCCAAAGGCACATTTGACGAACTTGTGAGAATAAACGAGGCTCTGCACGAAAAGAAAATAGCCAATATTGCCGATGAAATAACAGATAGAAGCGATAAAGTAAAAATTGTACTTATAGCAGGACCTTCTTCTTCTGGTAAAACATCTTTTGCTCAAAGGCTTTGTGTTCAGCTTAGGGTAAACGGAATTAAGCCTCAAGCCATAGGCATGGATGATTATTTTGTAAACAGGGATAAAACGCCTTTAGACCCAGACGGAAAGCCAGATTATGAAGGCTTGGGAGCTCTTGACTTAAAGAAGTTTAATCAAGACTTAAACGACCTTATAAACGGCAAAGAAGCCATAATACCGTCATACGACTTTATTACAGGCAAAAGAAGAATAACAGGCAGAAAACTTAAACTTCATAAGGGTGAAATAGTAGTTATAGAAGGCATACATGGACTTAATACCGAGCTTACAAAGGCTATACCTGAAGATTCCAAGTTCAGAATATTTGTAAGTCCTATGACACAGCTTAATGTAGATGCCCATAACTGTATATCTACATCAGACAGCAGACTTATAAGGAGAATAGTGAGGGATTATCAGTTCCGAGGCAATTCTGCAGCAGAAACTATAAGCGCATGGCCTGATGTACGCCGTGGAGAAGAAAAAAATATATTCCCATATCAGGAAAATGCTGATGTAATATTTAATTCCGCTACAATTTATGAGCTTTGTGTTTTAAAAGCTTTTATACTTCCAAGGCTTTATAAAATAGACAAAACAATGCCGGAATATATTGTGGCAAACAGGCTTATAAAATTTCTTGATTATTTTCTTTGCGCCGGAACGGATGCAATACCGGATAATTCATTAATTAAGGAGTTTGTTGGCGGCAGTGTATTTAATGTTTGACATAAAAAATTATATATGATAAAATATTTTTTTGTGAGTAGGCCAGATGGTCGCCCTATTTTTAGGGAGGAAAGTCCGGGCTTCATAGAGCAGGGCGCCGGTTAACGGCCGGTGAAGGTGACTTCAAGGAAAGTGCAACAGAAATAAACCGCCTGTTTTTACAGGTAAGGGTGGAAAGGTGAGGTAAGAGCTCACCGCTTTTCTGGTAACAGAAAAGGCTCTGTAAACCCCGCCTGAAGCAAGGTCCAAAAAAGCGTATGGAATTGCTCGTTCCGCTTTAATATGACCGCATGATGATGCTGGTGACAGCATACCAAGATAGATGACCGTCTAATACAGAACCCGGCTTACAGGCCTGCTCATTTTAAAACAAATATTATTTATATTTATTAATAATTAGTGCGGAATTGTTTGTTTTGCAAACGGCTTCGCACTTTTTTAGTAATAGTTTTTTTAAAATATTTGTTTTGTTTGACATAAACAGCCATAGGATATAAAATTAAATAAAAATTGAATATAAAACTTTCTGGTGCCTGCCTTTCAGGGCAGGATAATAGGGAAGAAGGGTGAAATTCCCTCACGGTGCCGCCGCTGTATTTACTTATATAAATTTCTTTATTTATTCCTCTGTTTAAATGGGAAGTCAAAGAGATTTGAGTTTAAGTCAGAAGACCTGCCAAAAAGTTATGTACCTCCGCCGGGTCAGCGGAAAAGGGCATTTAACGTGTTATTTTTGTGCCTTTTTTTAAAGGCATTTTTGTTTTATGTATTTTTTAATATTTTAAGGAGAAAAAATGAGTAAAAAAGCGATACTTGCCGTTAGTTTTGGTACCAGTTACAGGCAGACAATTGAAAAAACTATAAGCTCTATTGAAAATAAAATATCAAGTGAATTTAGTGACTATGATATTTATAGAGCTTTTACAAGTGGTATAATAATTAAAAAACTTAAAAGCCAAGGATTTGATATTGCCGGTGTTTCTGAAGAAATAGAAAAACTTATTTCTCTTGGCTATGACGAGTGTTATATTCAGCCGACACACATTATAGCTGGTTTGGAATATGAAAAGGTTTTAAATGAAGCTAAAGCTTATGAAAATAAATTTAAAGTATTTAAAATAGGAAAGCCGCTTCTTTATACTACAGAACATATAAATAAACTTATTGATATACTTGTTAATAATATTGATTATGATAAAAACGAGGCTGTCGTTTTAATGGGTCATGGAAGCGAACATTTTGCCAATACTGTTTATGCTTCTCTTGATTATATGTTAAAGGAAAAAGGCTACAGCAATTTTTTTGTAGGCACTGTTGAGGCCTATCCGGATATTGAAACTGTTTTAAGACTTGTTAAAAATTCGGGATTTAAAAAAGCTGTTATACTCCCGCTTTTGATTGTTGCCGGTGACCATGCTTTAAATGATATGTCATCAAATGAGCCTGACAGCTGGCTGAGTGTTTTTAATAATGCAGGAATTTCAGCAAGAGCAGTTGTTAAAGGCTTGGGAGAGTATAACGGAATAGCTGAGATGTATATTGAACACATAAAAAGCTATATGGGTTTGTAAGGTGGTTTAATGTTTGATTTGTATGTGGAAAACGGACCTAATAAAAAACTGAGATGTGGTTATACAACAGGAACATGTGCGGCTGTTGCTTCTAAAGCTGCTGTTGAAGCTCTTTTAAGCGGTAAAATTCCTGAAAGCTGTTTTGTAATTACGCCTAAAGGTATAAAAGTAGAGGTTGAGACAATTAAAAAATATGTTTGTAGTGATAAAGCGTCTTTTTCGGTAATTAAAGATGCCGGAGATGACATAGATGCAACAGACGGAATAGAGATTGTTTCAACTGCTGAAAAAATAGAAAACGGCATAATAATTGAAGGCGGACAAGGTGTAGGGCGTGTTACAAAAGCTGGACTTGACCAGATGGTTGGTAGTTATGCTATTAATTCTGTACCACGCAAAATGATAACAAATTGTGTTAAAGATGTTTGTGAAAAATACGATTATAAAGGCGGAATAAAAATTACAATCTCAGTACCAGAAGGTGAAAAAATAGCAAAAAAAACATTCAACCCCAATATAGGCATAGCAGGTGGAATTTCAATTATAGGCACAACAGGAATTGTTGAGCCGAGAAGCTTAAAGGCGATATTTGATACAGTTAAACTGGAGCTTAATGTTTTAAAAACTGCCGGAAACGAAAGTGTTGTTATTACACCGGGCAATTATGGAGAGAATTTTTTAAACTCAATGAATTTTAATGTTCCTTTTGTTAAATGCTCTAATTTTATAGGTGATACATTAGACGAAGCAGTAGGTCTGGGGTTTAAAAATATACTTCTTTGCGGACATTTTGGCAAGTTTATAAAATTGGCAGGGGGTATGTTTAATACTCATTCATTTTACGGCGACTGCCGAATGGAAATATTGTGTTCTCATGGAGCTTTGTGCGGTGCTTCCAATAACATTTTAAAAAGTATTATGGACTGTGCAACAGTAGATGCCGCACTTGATGTTTTAAAATATAACAATACGGTTTTTGATAATGTTATGAAATCGATTATAGATAAAATTCAGTTTAATATAGATAAAAAACTGCCTGAAAATGTTATTTGTGGAGTACTAATATATACAAATAAATACGGAATTATAGGAACAAGCCCAAAAGGCAGTAGTTTGATTGAAAAATTCGGAGGTTAAAATGTCGGAAGGTTTGCTTTATGGAGTGGGCATTGGCCCGGGTGATAGTGAGCTTTTAACTTTAAAGGCTTTAAGAATATTAAAAGAAAACAATGTTTTGGCTGTACCTCAGACAAAAGGCGAAAAAAACACAGCTCTTGATATTGTTTCTGATGTTATAGATATTTCAGGTAAAGAAATTTTATATATTGATTTTCCTATGACAACTGATAAAAAACTTCTTACAGAAAGCCACGAAAAAAGTGCCCAGTTAATAAGCGGTTATTTAAAAAAAGGCGAAAATGTGGTTTTTATTAGCCTTGGAGATATCTCTATATATTCAACATTTGGTTACATAAACAGCATTATAAAAGATATGGGATATAAAACCGTAATGGTTCCGGGAATACCAAGCTTTTGTGCCGTAAGCTCTGCTTTGGGCATTAGCCTTACGGATATGAAAAAGCCTGTTCATATTATACCGGCTGTTCATGAGGATATTGAAAAAAGCATTAAGCTTGACGGAACAAAAGTTTTTATGAAAAGCGGAAGCAGTGCTGCGGATTTGAAAAAAGCAGTACAGGAAAATGGTCTTACCAAAAAGGCTTATGCTGTTACAGACTGCGGATTTGATACGGAAAAAATATTTTACGATGTTAATGATATAACGGATAAACTTGGCTATTTTACTACTTTTATAGTAAAGGACTGAAAAATATGATTGATTTTGTTGGAGCGGGCCCGGGGGCACCGGATTTAATAACATTAAGAGGCCATAAGCTTTTATCAGAAGCTGATGTAATAATTTATACCGGTTCACTTGTAAATGAAGAAGTTATAAACTGCCGAAAAAAAGACTGTAAAGTTTATAACAGTGCTTATATGACGCTTGAGGAAGTAATGGAAGTTATGATTTCCTCAGAAAGAAAAGGTTTTAAAACAGTAAGACTCCATACCGGTGACCCTTCCCTTTACGGTGCAATACGTGAGCAAATGGATATACTGGACAAAGAAAAAATTCGATACAGGGTTTGCCCGGGTGTAAGCTCTTTTTGTGCTGCCGCAGCCGCTTTAAATTTGGAATATACTTTGCCTTCGGTTTCTCAGTCGGTAATTATTACTAGGGCAGAAGGACGCACGTCTGTGCCTGAAAAAGAGGATATTTCGGAACTTGCAAAGCATGGTGCCACAATGGTTTTGTTTTTAAGTGTCGGGTTAATAGATAACGTTGTAGATAAGCTTTATAAAGCAGGTGTAAGCAAGGATACTCCAGCGGCCGTAGTATATAAAGCCAGCTGGCCTGATGAAAAAAGATTTGTTTGTACAGTTGAAACATTAAAAGATACAGTTTTAAATAATAACATTAAAAACACAGCTCTTATTATAATCGGAAATGTTATAAATTCTGATTATGACAGAAGCTGTCTGTATGACCCGTCATTTTCAACCCTTTTTAGAAAGGAAGAAATAAAATCAGATGAGTGCTAAAGTTGCGGTTATTAGCTTTACTGAAAAAGGAAGCATTGTTGGAAAAAATTTAAGCAGCGCTCTTATAGAAAAAGGATATTTGTGTACTTGTTTTGCTCCTGAAAAATTTGCTGTAAAGTTCGGTTTTAAAAGCATTAGTGGAGAATATATCAAATGGGTAGAAGGTATATTTAAGAGTTACGATTTACTTCTTTTTATAAGTGCCATAGGAATTGCTGTAAGAGGCATAGCGCCGTATATAAAAGATAAATTTACCGACCCGGCAGTAGTAGTTATTGACGAAAAAGAAAATTTCGTTATTCCTTTATTAAGCGGACATGCAGGCAGAGCAGTGGAATTTGCAAAAATTTTAAGTAAAATCACCAATGCAGTACCGGTTATTACTACGGCTACTGATATAAATAATAAATTTGCAGTTGATGTTTTTGCTGTAAAAAATGATTTAAAAATAATGCAGCGCATGGCGGCTAAAGAGATTTCATCAGCCATACTTTCTGGAGAAAAAATTTCGTTTTTCTGTGATGCAGAGTTTTGTGGTGGCATTCCTCAATATGTTCAAATTTCGGATAAAGGCAGAATTGGTTTTGTTGTTTCGGTATTCAATAAAAAATTATATGAAGTAAATTTAAATCTTGTGCCTGTAAAAGTTCATATTGGGATTGGATGCAAAAAAAATACGCCCAAAGAAAGTATTGAAAAATCTGTTAGCAGTTTTTTAAGAGAAAGCGGAATATTTGAGGAAGCCGTAAAATCCGCCGCCACAATTACTATTAAGCAGGACGAAAAGGGTATTACTGAATTTTGCAGTGAAAAAAGCTGGCCCATTAGATATTTTACGGCTGAGAAATTAAACAAAGCAGAAGGAATTTTCAGTTCTTCGGAATTTGTAAAAAGAATAACCGGTACAGACAGCGTATGTGAAAGAGCTGCCGTTATTTCTTCAGGAAACGGCAAACTGATTGTACCTAAAAAATCATTTAACGGTATTACTTTGGCGGCGGCCTGCGAGAAATGGAGTGTTGATTTTGGCTGATTTATATATAATTGGAACAGGTCCAGGTGAAATTGGAAAAATGACGGTAGAAGCCGTTGAAGCTTTAAAAAAATGCAGTATTATTGTTGGTTATACTGTATACTGTGATTTATTGAAAGAGTATTTTCCGAATAAGAAATACATTTCTTCTGCTATGAAGCAGGAAAAGGAAAGGTGTATTTTGGCTCTGAATAATGCCAAAAACGAAGAAACGGCAATGGTATGCAGCGGTGACGCTGGGGTGTATGCTTTGGCAGGACTGATATTGGAGCTTAAAAACGATGATGATGTGAATATTAAAATAATACCCGGTGTTACGGCAGCACTAAGCGGCGGAGCACTGTTGGGCGCACCTTTGGGACATGATTTTGCTGTTATTAGTTTAAGCGACCTTTTAACGCCTTATGAAGTGATAGAAAACAGGCTAAAATGTGCTGCTATGGGGGATTTTGCAATCTGTATTTATAATCCTTCAAGCAGAAAAAGAAGAGATTACCTTAAAAAAGCCTGTGAAATATTACTGGAATACAAAAAGCCTGAAACTGTATGCGGAATTGTTAAAAATATAGGAAGAAAAAAAGAAACAAAACTTATAATGACTCTTGAAGAACTCAAAAATTATGAAGCTGATATGTTTACAACAGTATTTGTGGGAAATTCAAATACTTATGTAAAAGACGGTTATATTGTAACACCAAGAGGATACATTATTTAAGGAGAGGTATAAATGGTGGAAATTCTGCTTTTGGCAGGCACAACAGAAGGAAGAAAAGCCGCTGAATTTTTGTCTTTATCAGGCATTAAAACTGATGTGTTAACTGCTACAGAATATGGAAAACAAGTTATTGATAAAAGCAGTGGTTTTATAAATGTTATATCCGGCAGGCTTGATGAAAACCAAATGGAAAAGCTTATATCAGAAAACAAATATAAGCTTGTTGTTGATGCAACACATCCCTTTGCTAAAAATGTTACTGAAAATATACAAAATGCCTGCAACAACACTAAAACTGAATATATCAGGCTTTTAAGAAATATTTCCAATGCGGGAAATTTAAACTGCGTATTTGTTGAAAGCCATACAGAAGCTGCTGAGTATTTAAAAAATAAGGAAGGCAATATTTTTTTAACAACAGGAAGCAACAATTTGGAAGCTTATACAGAAGACAGCAGTTTAAAAGAGCGTGTTTTTGTAAGAGTTTTACCTTTAACAGAATCTTTGGATAAATGCCTTAAATCAGGCATAAATCCTGCGCATATTATGTGTATGCAAGGACCTTTCAGCGAAGAGTTTAATGCAGCATGTATTAAAGAAACAAATTCAAAATTTATAGTAACAAAGCAGACCGGAGAGACAGGTGGCTTTGAGAAAAAAATATCTGCGGCAGTTAAAGCAGGAGCAAAGGCTGTTGTTATTAAAGCTCCGGAAGAAGAAGGAGATTGCTTTGCGGAATTTAAAAGCATAATAAAAAATCTATTTGATA
>CALWHR010000117.1 GCA_944380455.1 uncultured Clostridia bacterium | reverse complement strand
ATGAGTAATATTGTAGTAATACGTTGTTGTCCATCTACGATTTCATAATAATCTGCAACCTTATTCAAAATAATATTGCCAAGGAACTTGTCTCTATTATTGATATCAGACATTAAAGTTTGTACTTTTTCAGATGACCATTTATATTCTCTTTGATATTTCGGAATAACATATTTTTTCCTGTTGCTGTCGAAGTTTGGTTCCTTATCTCTACAAATAAGAAAAAACTCTTTAATGCTGACAACAAAAGACTCTAAATTCAACATATCGACTCCTCCTCGTATTCGGCTTTTAGGAATATTATACCATACTTTGTCAAAAAAGAAAGAATTGTGCAAATATATCACAGAGATTGAATTTTAGAACAAACTGGGGTAAACTGATTGCATAAAAGCAGGACAATTTTAAACATGCGGGAGAATTGGATATGACTATCGTTGAAGCAATAAAAACAGTACTATATCAAGTTCCTGACGGACTGACATCTAAAGAAATTTATGATGAAATTGTAAAGCAAAATCTTTACTCCTTTGGTGCCAAAAATCCGCTGGGGGTCGTAAACAGTCAAATTCGCAGAAGGTGTATAGGGCTCGACTTTCCTACTGCCTATCCAATTAAAATGTTTAGAATAGTTGGCCATCGTGGCAACAAAAACAAGTTTGCCCTATTTGATGAATCCATTCCTCAAAACAAAGAGCAGGTTCCTAAAGCCACAAAAAACGTTGCTGAGGAACTTCCCGAGGAACGTATAGGCGCTGCATTGAAAGAGCATATTGCCTCCATAAAGCAGCAAGTATTGGACAGCATTTTGAATAATTCTCCTGACTTTTTTGAACATCTAGTGCTGGACCTTCTTCTCAAAATGGGGTATGGCTATGGCAAACAGGCAGGAGTAGTAACCGGGCGGCCGCACGATGGAGGAATTGATGGCATTATCAGTGAAGACAAACTGGGATTGGACCTAATCTATATTCAGGCCAAGCGCTATGCTCCTAAAAACAAAGTTGGCCGCAACGAATTACAGGCGTTTATCGGAGCCATGGAGCACATCCAGAAAGGCGTATTTATCACTACGTCAAGCTTCACAAAAGATGCCGTACAATTTATGAATAAGCAGCAACAGAAAAATATCAAGCTGATCGATGGTGAATTCCTGGCGGATCTTCTTGTTCGGTATGAGGTAGGTGTGCTTCCCGCTCAGAGTATTAAAATTTATAAAATAGACACGGACTATTTTAATTTTTCATAAAATCCGCTGCTATTACAGCCATTTTGCAGTAAATATTACCATTTTCTCTTTACATAATTCACTTCAGATTATATAATTATGTCGAATTATGTCGAACAGAGGTGAAGACAGTGAAAGTACGCGGCGCATATATGGCAGTCCAGGAATTTCTTTATACTTACAGACAGGGAATCGTGTATACCGAAAAGGGGAATAACACTCAGGACAGCTGGCATTTGGATGCCAGAAGAAAAATAATAATTCCAGATTATCAGCGCGAGTACCGCTGGGGAGAAAAGCAGCTGAGCGAGCTTGTCAGCGATATCAGCAGTGGAAATTGTTATCTGGGCCAGATTGCGGTTTCCCGAAACAGCAATAATCTTTCCAATTATTACCTGGTAGATGGTCAGCAGCGTATTACATCGATCATCATTCTTTTAACTGTTCTATGCAGGCAGTTTTATCTTCATAAGGACAACATCAATATCAAAAATTATGAACTGCATAAAATTGAAAATAATACAGATCCGGAATTAAAAGACAGCGTTCCGATAGCCCGTCTAAGTTTCGAAGCGAATTGTTTTCAAAATTTTCAGGAATTTATTGCACAAATATATGAATTGGACACGAATGCAGAGGGAGCTTTTGAGCCAAATGACTTTACCACTCCTGCCATCGACTTCTATCGTCAGAAAGACCGCTATATTTCCGCCTGTTCTGCATTGAACAAGATCATAATTAAAAACGCTAACTCAGCCAGTCTTGTTTCAGAACAGCTGCGTTATATTAAGGAATTAATACGCAAAATATTAGCCACTCAAATTTCTGTTGTGATTTTTGATGGCGAAAGTTCCTACGAAAGCGAAAAGGTATTCCTTGATATTAATGAAAAAGGACTGCGTTTAGATAATGAAGATATCCTTAAAGCTTACTACTTTCAGTCCATATCAAGTGAAACCGGAAAAGAAGCTCTGGATACCTGGACTTCTTTAAAAAAGGCTTACTTTAAAGTAAGCGCAACCCTCAACAGCGAAAAAATGCCGTTAGAAACATTCGTGAATTATGCTCTCCAGACAGACCTAATCATGCAAAATCCTGATTTTTCATATTCACGATTTGATGATGAGCTGCGATATAAAGGTCCTGACGGGAAAAAACATATCTGCCAGCTTTTTTCTGACACACGACTGCATTATGCAATCCAGCTGGTCTCAAATTTTCTGGAGGATATCAATTCTTTACTGGAAAACGATGCTCATTCTGTTTTCTATAAAAATTATGTGCCCGGAAGAGATTCAACCACACGGGAAATTTTTAAAATGTTATTCAATTCCATCTGCCGATGTGAGATGAAAATTGTTTTCATTGCACTTATAAAAATGTGGTGGTTAAAAAAGAGCCTGGAGCAAAACCTTTCTGTCGAAGATATATACCAGCTGTTTTCTTTTTATATTATAAGCAATGTAAGCGGATTAAAAAAGGAAAAGCCTCTTTTCAGCAATGACTTCATCTCTTCCAGAACAGTCAAGAATATGTACCAAAGCTTTCATATCATTGAAGCGCAAATGCTAAAAGAAGCGTATTCAAAGGCAACTACCTTAAAGCGGGATCAGAAAAAAGCAGAGTTTTTGTCCTTTAATATTCAAATGTTTTATAATGATTTCCACTATAATAAAAGCAAAAAGCAGTGGGAACTTGCAATTAAAAACTCTGAATTTCTGGCAAAATACAGTTCAAACCGGGATAAATATGCGAAAGATCATTTTCTGATCCAAAACGGGAAAACCATCCAGCTTTATAATGGAGATATTTTTACTGTCACG
>CALWHR010000116.1 GCA_944380455.1 uncultured Clostridia bacterium | reverse complement strand
ACGCCATTTTTTCTCAATAGCGGCGAATTCATAACGACTGTTCATTTAATTTCCTCCTAATAGTTTAGTCGAAAGCAGTCCGGTTTTGGCTGGTTGATTTTGAGATTGTTAAGCGCAATAAAAAATCCTTCATCTCTTTATTTTAGAGACGAAGGATAACTTCGCGGTACCACTCTATTTTGCCTTTAAAAGGCACAGCTCAAAATCTTTAACGCAGACATACGCCAGACCTACTGTTATTTCAGCCTGAAGCTCAAAGGTGAGTTCAGAAAAAACATAATGCCGTCTTGCACCTTCCGGCGGCTCTCTGAAATTACATTTTAACTTACTGCTCCTTATCAAAGCCTGAAATATGAAATTACATTAATTTATACCATATATTTAAAAATAAATCAAGGCAAAAATATATTAATTGCCTAATTCCCCAACAAAATTTGTTTTAAAATACTTTCTTATTGTCTGCATATCATGTGTTTTAGTAAGAACCCATTTAAGTTTTGCATACACAGCTTCTGTTGTCATAATGCCGCTTTCTATAGCTCCGGTATTTAAGGCAAGTAATCCGCTTTCGTATACTTTAAAATCGCTTTTTTCATAAAGGCACTGACTGCACAGTATAACCGGTATATTGTTTTTGATTAATTTTTCAATGCCCAAAACTGTATTGCTGAACTTAAAGCTCATTCCGCCAAGACCGAAGCCTTCAATTATAACACCATCGAATTTACTGTTTATTATGTAATCAAATATCATTGTATCCATATCAGGAGTTAATTTTAATAATAATACACGGCTGTTTGAAATGTTTGAGTATTCAAATACTGAGCTTGATTTAAACAAAGAATTATAATTAATTTCAAGGCGGTCGCTTTTAAGTATGGCTGTGTATGGATAATTTATACTCTCAAAGGCATTATCACTTAATGTATGAGTTTTTACACAGTGAGTGCCGGATATTACTTTATCGTAAAATGCTACATATACACCGCTTATGCTGCTTTTTGCCGTTTTAACTGCAAGGGATAAATTTGAGTATCCGTCACTGTCTTTTTCACATGCAGGCCGTTGCGAACCGGTAAGGACAACAGGAGTATTTATATTTTGAAGCATAAAAGAAAGAGCAGAAGCAGTATATGCCATTGTATCAGTGCCGTGGCATACAATAATACCCGTGTATTGGTCTTTACTGCGGCAGATTTCATCGCCTATTATGTTCCATTGTGCACAGCCCATATCGGAGCTGTCTATACTCATTAGTTCTTTTACATCAAATTCATCATCAGAAATTCCTTTAAGTATATTAATAAAATATTCCTTACCTTTTAAAGGAACAAGTCCGTTATTTGTTTTTCCGCAGGCTATAGTTCCGCCTGTAAGAATGACAAGAATTTTATCCATTGACATAAATCCTTTCAAAATTTCTTATAAATAAACTCCTGTTTTTCCAATATCTGTATTTCATAAGGCGAATGAACAGGGTCGTTTAAACTTTTAAGGTATTCGCAGGCTACAACAAAGCCTTTTTTAATGTTGTTTTTAGTGCAGTAGTCTTTTAAAAACGAAACATTGAAATTTTCAAATAATATTTTGGCACGACAGCATATATAATCACCTTCCGGTATGGTCTTAATGTATTTGGATTTTTTTTCCGGTAAATCACGGATTGAAACAGTTGAAAACAAAGGCTTAAACTTATTGTTCAGCAAGCTTTCAAAGTCCAGTATATAACCATAAGGGTTTAAAATCTGTATATTGCTGAAAGGCTCAGACATTACAATGCGCCTTAGTTCCATATCCATTTCATACATAGAGTCGGTTTCGGAGCAAGGGGTTGCTATCATATATCTTTCGGGAAAATGCTTTGTATAAATTTCTTCTGTAGTTTCTAAAGATTTTGAATATTCAAAAAAATCACAAAGCCACTGAACATCCTGCTGTTTTCTCTCAAGTTCTAATCTTTCTTCCTCAAGGTTATCTATCTGCTGTTTTAAAAAATCTTCTATTAATTTAAGGTTATGACTTTCAAAAAGCTCTTTCATTTCTTTTAAAGGCATACCGATATTTTTGTATCTTTTAATTTTATCTATAAACGAAAATTGGTCGTATGTATAGTATCTGTATCCGTTTTCTTTGTTTATGTATTTTGGTTTTAAAAGACCGATTTCGTCGTAGTGACGTAAGGCTTTGATAGACACATTATTTATTTTTGCCGTTTCTCCTATAGAAAATATTTCTTCCATGCTAAATTTCTCCTTTTGTGCAATATATATAAAAGATTTGCCTAAAAGCCAAGTTTACGGACTGTGCTTTTTATTTGACCAGTCCCCAAGGGTATAGTTTATACTTTTTATCAAAAGATAAGAAGTATTCCGTAATACTATTTATTAAAGGCATTATTCTATTATAAAGGAGGACATGTTTAATGTCAAAATTATCAGATGAAAATTTAAGTCTTGATACGAAGCTTATTCATGTAGGACATACATTTGACCCTGTTACACATTCTATGGCAAGCCCTATATATCAAACAGCAACTTTTGGCTTTAATACAGTTGAAGAAATGGACTCAGCATGGGATAAACTGGGGTATTTATATACAAGAGAGGCAATCCTACAGTTATAGCCCTTGAAGAAAAACTTGCTGCTATTGAGGGCGGTGAGGCGGCAGTTGCTATGACTTCAGGTATGGGCGCTGTTTGTTCTACATTGCTTACGCTTTTAAATAAAGGGGAACATTTACTTTGCTCCGAAGGCCTTTTTTTCCACAGCGACATATTTATGAGAGAACTTATAGACAAAATGGGAATAGAGGTAAGCTTTGCAGATTTTAGAGATATTGAAGATGTAACACAGAAAATTAAAAATAACACATCGGTTATATTTATAGAAATACCGGCAAATCCAACACTTGGAGTAGTTGACATAGAAGCAATTTCAAAAATTGCAAAATCAAATGACTGTATATTTATAGTCGACAGTACATTTGCGCCGCCGCCTGTGCAGTTTCCGCTTAAATGGGGAGCGGATATTGTTGTGCATTCCCTTACAAAATATATAAACGGACATGGTGATGCTTTAGGCGGTGCGGCAATAGGAAGCAAAAAGCTTATAGAAAAAATTAAATATCCAGGCATGCCTTGCTTTACAGGAGCGGCTTTATCACCTTTTAATGCGTATCTTACTATGAGAGGCATGCAGACACTTGATATGAGAGTTAAAAAGCACTGCGCAAATGCTCTTGCAATAGCGTCTTATTTGGAAACAAGGCCGGAGGTTGAAAGAGTTATTTATCCTGCTTTAAAATCACATCCTCAGCATGCCATTTGCGAAAAACAGATGAACTCAATGGGCGGCGGAATAGTATCATTCTGGCTTAAAGACGGAATAAACGGTATGAGTATAAGACAGGCGGATTATAAGCTTTGCGACAGTCTTAAACTTTTTACAATAGCTACAAGCCTTGGAGAGGGCCATACACTTATACAGGTTGAAAACAGTAGTATGCTCAGAATTGCAGTTGGACTTG
Organism: uncultured Clostridia bacterium; assembly: GCA_944380455.1. GTDB lineage: Bacteria > Bacillota > Clostridia > Lachnospirales > Anaerotignaceae > Neoanaerotignum_A. The sequence goes on along the minus strand of CALWHR010000116.1, from coordinate 21,786 downwards.
AGAACGAAAAAGATTTAATTAACGATTTAAAACAGGCATTTGATAATTTATAATAAAAAGGGAGTAGTATTATGGGAACTAAGGTTAGTTTTTATGAAAAATACAGATGGCTTATAGCCGTTACGCTTTTAGCTTTTGGTACATACGCAATGTTTGGACTTCCAACTATGAAATCTGTTTTTTATGAGCCAATGAGAACCGCATTGGGTCTTACGCATGAACAGTTTGGAACAGTAAACGGACTTTATGGCAAAATATGCTTTTTAATGTATTTTCCTGGCGGGTGGCTTGCAGACAGGTTTGATGCAAGAAAATTGCTTTGTTTTTCTTACATAGCTTCAGGTATTTTAGGCTTATGTCTTGCGGCATACCCAAGCTTCTTAGGTATTCAGCTTATATTTATGGCATGGGGAGTTACTACAATTTTAACTTTCTGGGCAACACAGATTAAAGTTATACGTTCTTTAGGCTCAGATGAAATTCAGGGAAAAATATTTGGTGTTGAAAACGGGCTTGAAGGCGTCTCCGGAATGATTATAAGCTTTATAGCTCTTGCTATATTTGGTATGGTTTCAGTAGAAGCATTAGGCCTTAGATATGTTCTCATTTTCCAGTCTGTTCTTACTATGGCAATAGGTGTTGTAAGCTATTTAGTATTAAAAGATGTAAAGATAAGCGACAGCGAAGATGAGAAATACACTCTTAAAGATTACCTTGGAGTTTTAAAACTTCCTCAGGTTTGGCTTGTAGGCGGTATAGTATGCTGTTTCTATTTAATGAGAGCGTCCCTTTCTTATATCAGCCCTTATCTTGAGTCTGGTTTTATGATGACAGCTGCTTTGGTTGGTACAGTTTCTATTATCAGACAGACAGGAACTAAAATATTTGCCGGACCTGTATTCGGCGCTTTGTCAGACAAAAAAGGTTCTACAATTTTTATGATGGTTATTGGATTTATAGTTGCTATAGTTTGCGTAATTGGAATGATGGTTACGCCTGTAGATACTAAAAACACAATGCTTGTTGTTGTATTAATGCTTGTTTTGGCTTTTGTTCTTTTTGGCATGACTGGTATAGGCTTTGCCCAGATTTCAGAAAGTAAAATTCCGCTTAAATATACAGGCGCTGCCGCCGGACTGATTTCGGTAATAGGATATGTACCTGACACGTTTTATTATGATATAGCCGGAAGATGGATAGAAAATTACGGCATGGCAGGATATCAAAGAATATTTATGCTTTCTGCAGCAGTTGGTATTGTAGGCATTATATTAAGTATTGCTTTAAGCAGAATGATAAAAAGAATAAAAAGTTCTTCAGAAAACGCGTAATATTGATTTTAAAGTATCCTCCTGTTTATTATAGGGGGATACTATACATGGGAGAGATAATATGTCATTGCTGGATGTATTGGTAATTATATTGGTTTTTGGCCTTACTGCATATGTAGGCTACCGTTCGTCTAAAAATGTAAAAAATATTGACGACTTTACTTTGGCTGGTTCTCGTTTAGGTAAAATCCAAGCCGGTTTCAGCATGGCGGCAACGGAATTTGGCGGAAGCAGTCTTATAGGTACAATGGCTTTCTGCTACGGTGTTGGTCTTTCAGGTGCATGGTGGAGCTGGTCTGCTGTTCCGGCTCTTATTATGCTGGGAGTGTTTTTTGCCGGAAGAATTAAGCTTCCCGGAATGGTTACTATAACAGAGTTTTTTGAAAGAAGATATGATAAAAAAACAAGGACATTTTCGACTATTTTGCATTTAATTGAAACATCTTTACAGATTTCAACACAGTTTCTTGTAGGTGCTACTGCTTTACATGGTATATTAGGCATACCTAAAGTTTTATCTATTATTTTAACTATTGTTTTTGTTATGCTCTATACTGTCGGCGGCGGATTAATTGCAGTTGTTAATACAGATATGCTGCAATTTGTAGTTGTTGTAATTTCGGCCTTGGTTGCAGCGCCTATTGCTGTTTATTCGGCCGGTGGTTTTTCTAATATGCAGAGTATTCTACCGCCTGAATTTTTTACTTTTAATCAAGTAGATATAGCTACTATTGTTTCATGGTGTCTTTTCAGCTCTTTTGTGTATGCAACAAACCAACACTATATTCAAAGGCTTTTGGCATCAAAAGACAAGAGCACAGCAAGGTTTTCGTTTATATTTACTGGTGTATGCTATATATTTTATGGCTTAATTATAGCTGTTATAGGTGTGTGCATTGCCGCTTTGATACCTGGCTTGAGCGATGCCAATATGGGTTATGCTATGCTTATTAAAAATTATATGCCTGCCGGAATAAGGGGAGTTATACTTGGAGGACTCTTTGCGGCTTCAATGTCAACGGCGGACTCAATTTTGCTTTCAGCTTCTACACTTTTTGTAAACGATTTATATATTCCTTTTAAAAATAAAAGAGCACAAAAGGTTAATGAGCTTAAAGTAATTAAAATTACAACTGTTGTTGTTTCTGTTTTAGCAGGAATTATAAGTATTTTTTCCGAAAATATAATATCATTAATGTACCTTAGCGGCTTGTTTTATTCAACGGCTGTGTTCTTTCCGCTTATTATCGGCCTTTACTGGAAAAGAATTAATGCTAAGGGTGCATTTGCAGCTATTGCATCAACAGTTGTGATAGGCATTTTTTCTGAATTATTCCTTGCAGGCAAGGCGCCAGGAATATTGGGTATTCCATCAAATATAATGGCATGTTTATGCGGTTTTATAATTTTGGTTGTAGTTTCGCTTTTAACAAAGGCACCGGATAAAGAAAAAACGGAATTTTTAAAAGGTTAATTTTTTATAATTTGCATATTATTCAATTAAAAAGCAGACACATAATTGATGTGCCTGCTTTTTATGTTAATATTAAATTTTATTAGTTGAATAAATTTACTTACATTATAAATACTTTTATAAACAAAATAACAAGTATTACTATAAACATAGGCCGTATAAAGCGTGAGCCTTTTTTTATAGCCATTTTAGAACCTAAAATATTGCCTGCAATACCAAAAATGGCTGCTGGAAGACCTATATGCCACAGAATCTGGCCGCTTATGGCAAATGTAACAAACGCAGCAATATTTGATGCAAGATTAACTACTTTTGCATTTCCTGAAGCAGTTAAAAGGTCAAATCCACTGAATATTGTAAAGCATAAAATAAGGAATGTTCCTGTTCCCGGACCAAAAAATCCGTCATAACAGCCTAAAATAAGTCCTATAAAAATACATGATAATGTTAAACGCTTTTCTGAAATACTGCCGGTTCTGTCTGTACTGCCGAAATCTTTTTTTAATATTATAAAAATGGCTACAACAGGCAGTGTAATCATAAGTATAAACCTTAAAACATTATCCGAGGCTATCATATTAAGCATAGCGCCTATCCATGAACCTAAAAGGGCAGAAGCGGCAGAAACAAGAGCAGCTTTAATATGTATTTTTCCGCTTTTGAAAAAAGTCCAAGCCGAAAACATAGTACCGAACATAGATGAGCATTTATTTGTACCGGTTGCTATATGCGGCGGTATACCGGCTGCCATATAAGCAGGGAGAGATATAAGTCCTCCTCCGCCTGCCGCTGAATCTATAAAGCCGGCAATAAACACAAGAGGGCATACAATTATCAGTATATTTAAAGTTTCGTTCATTTTGTCATCCTCCAAATGAATGTATTAACTTAGGCATTATACATTAAATTTTTATTATAATCAACTGATTTTAAAAACGCTGTTCAAACCATTAAAAATACATTTTAATATATAAACATACTTGAAACATAGTTATAATTACTATATAATGTTATAAACTGAATTTAGGCGTAATAATTGGAGTTGATTAATTTGAATATAGATTTTAATGAATTCAGACAAAAAGGTGCCTGCTGTATAATAGAGCTAAGCGATATACCTAATATCGACCTTTACATGGATCAGGTAACAACTTTTATGGAAACAAAATTAAGCGGTTATAAGCGAAATGAAAAAGATAAAATACTCACAAAAACAATGATTAATAATTATGCCAAAGCTAAGCTTTTTCCGCCGCCTGTTAAAAAGAAATATACTAAAAATCATGTAATGATGCTTATTATTATATACCACCTTAAAAATATGCTTTCTATTAATGATATAGGAAAGCTTTTGGCTCCTGTTACAGACAATTTAAATGAAAACCCGCAAAGCCGTGTGCTTGAGGAAATATATGGCAGCTTTGTATTAATGCAGAAAGAAGCCTACGAGCTAATTGGCAGAAAGCAGTCTTTTGATGAGAATTTCTTTAAAAAAATAGAAATGAGCGAAACTATCAAAATTCAAAGCGAATTCAAAGCTATTTTATATGTTTTAGGTTTTTCTATTTTTTCAAATCTTGAAAAACGCTTGTCAGAAAAAATTATCGATGAATTATTTTGATTTTTCAGTAATTTAATTGAAATACTGCGGAAGAATGTGTTAAAATATATTAACGGCTGAATTAGTTTTTGCCTTAATATTAGCCGATTTAAAGTGAGGAGGAGTTTATTATGGTAAAGAAAATTTTACTGCTTTGCGGTGATTACACAGAGGACTACGAAACAATGGTTCCATTTCAGGCTCTCTCAATGTTAGGATATCAGGTAGATGCTGTATGCCCTGACAAAAAAGCAGGCGATACAGTAGCTACAGCTGTACATGACTTTTTAGGCAAACAGACATATACAGAGCTTACAGGTCATAATTTTGCTCTTACAGCTGATTTCGATGCTGTTAAAACATCAGATTATGTTGGCCTCTTTATTACAGGCGGACGTGCCCCTGAGTACATAAGGCTTAACCCAAGAGTTATTGAAATAGTTAAAGAATTTTTTGCAGACAACAAACCTGTTGCGGCTATCTGCCATGGCCCGCAGATACTTACAGCAGCAGGCGTGCTTAAAGGCTATAAAGCAACTGCTTATCCGGCTGTTGGACCTGACGTAACTCTTGCCGGCGGCGAATATGTAGAAGTTCCTGTTGATCAGGCTGTTGTTGATAAAAACCTTGTTACTGCTCCTGCTTGGCCAGCTGATACAGCAATCTGCCGCGAATTTGCCAAATTATTAGGTGCTAAAATCGAAATTTAATTTAAATAATTTTTAAGCCGAAACTTTTGTTTCGGCTTTTTTAATGTAAAAACATGAAATATAATTTTTTAAATAAGGACAAGGCAATAATTATATACCTATGTATAAAAAGCTGTTGAGTGAACATAAATTGTATATCGGAGGTGGATTTTATGGTAATTCAGTTAAGAAAATTAGTTGTATGTATTGCTTTGCCGCTTATGGTTGGTTTTTTATCATCGCTGATATCACAAAACAGTATGGAAGTATTTGAAATGGTTGTAAAACCGCCGCTTTCTCCGCCAGGCTGGATTTTTCCTGTTGTATGGACAGTTCTTTATATGCTTATGGGTATTGCTTCATATATTGTACTTACATCAGGAAAGAGTGAATATAAAGTTAAAACAGCACTAATGTTTTATTTAATACAGTTGTTTTTCAATTTTTTATGGCCTGTGATTTTCTTTAATTTTGAAAAATATTTACTGGCATTTATTTGGATTTTGATTTTATGGATGCTTATAGTAATAACTGCTGTTTTGTTTTCAAGGATTTCAAAAACAGCAGGCAGGCTTATGGTGCCATATATAATCTGGGTAACTTTTGCCGCCTATCTTAATTATGGTATTTATATTTTAAACTAACAAAAATAAAGCTAAACTTTTAATGGTTTAGCTTTATTTTTGTTATTAAGGATTTATTGATTTATAAGCTTGTTTATAAAAATTCACGTATGTCTTTTGAAAGATTTTCTTCTAATATTATTAATTTTTTAGCTATGTCTTTAGATTTTTCATTTGCATTTTTATATTGGTTAAGATATTTGCTGAGTGACTTTACACCCATATTGCATCCGTCTGTTATTAAGTCGGCTATAGTTTCATCAGATTCGTCAAAAGCTATTTTTACATTGGTTTTAAGCCACGACATGCTTTTGGCCATAGGGTTAGGTTCCTTGCCATCATCGTGAAATGTGGTTAATAATTCCTGTATTTCTTCTTCCAATTTAATATGACTGTTTTTGCAGACTGTTAAAAGGTTTTTAAATACACCGTTATTAACATATTCCAATACATCGTTAATAGATGCAATACCCATTTTAATTCCGGCATCACACTGCCTAAGAAGCCTTATGGTGTCCTGTTCAGCCATTTTAACGCACTCCCTTTAATCTTAATTTTTAATATTATTCACGGTTATTATTAAAAGTATGTGCGGTTTATCTAAGAAAATAATATAGTGATTAACAGAAATTGACTTTTATAAGCTGTCTTTTAATGCTATCTCATTTTTCAAAGCTTCAATAAATTTTTTTCCGGCACTGGAAAAGAACTGATTTTTCTTCCAAACAAATGCTAAATTGCTTTTAAGCTGAGGATTTAAAGGTCTAAAGCACAAAGGACTATTTCCGGCTGTATTAATAAGTTTGTCAAGACATAAAGCGTAACCAAATCCATGAGAAACCATAACCGAAGCGTTATATATTAAATTATAGGTTGCTGCAATGTTAAAGGCTGAAAAATCAAATCCGCACCATCCGGAAAGTTCATTTTGGACAAAGGACTGGCGGGATACTATTAAAGGAATGTCTTTTAAATCTTCTGGTGAAATGTATTCTTTTTCTGCAAGATGGCTGTTTTTAAGCATAAGAAGTCCCCATGTGTCATATGACGGAAGACGGATAAAATTGAACTTTTCGATATCAGCAGGCTCTATAAGTATTCCAAAATCCAAAAGTCCGTTTTCAAGCCTTTCTGTTACATCGTCTGCGTTTCCACTAAACAAATGGTATCTAATATTCGGATAGTCAATCTGGAGCTTTTTTGCGGTTTTAGCAATAAGACTTATGGATTCTGTTTCTCCGCTTCCTATATAAATATCACCGCCTATTATTTCCTTTGTGTTTGAAAGTTCTGTGCGTGTTTTTTCAGCTAAAGCTAATATTTCTTCCGCTCTTTTTTTTAATAGAATACCTTCATTTGTCAGAATTATTTTTTTATTTCTTCCTCCTCTTTCAAAAAGTTTTGCTCCAAGCTCGTTTTCAAGTTCTATTATCTGGCGCGAAAGAGTTGGCTGTGTAATATGCAGAAATTCTGCGGCTTTGGTTATACTTTCTTCTTTTGCCGCAGTTACAAAATATTTTAATACTCTAAGTTCCATTTTCTCACCTCAAAGATAAAAAATAATATGCCTGTTAAGCATATTATAACATTTAATATAGGTATTTGCTCTTTGATTTTATAAGTTTTATAATTTTACTGTAAGCTGTTATTAGAGTTATTAAGAAGGAGAATATATATGGATTTAAATGAGTTTTTAAGCAGACTAAATAATGGGGAAACTGTTGAAGGCGGTTCTCCCTTACACTTGTTTATGCATAAGGTAAGCCAGGAGGCTCTTAAAATTACAGCTGAGTTAAATGGAGCATATCACAAACCGGAAGAAGTAAGAAGGCTGTTTTCTAAGTTAACAGGAAAGCCTGTAGACGAATCTTTTGGACTGTTTCCGCCGTTTTATTCAGACTGCGGGAAAAACATTACTGTAGGAAAAAATGTTTTTATCAATTCAGGCTGCCGCTTTCAAGACCAGGGCGGAATAACAATAGGAGATGGGGTACTGATAGGTCATAATGTTGTTTTGGCTACATTAAATCATGATTTTTCACCTGAAAAGCGCAGCACCATGCATCCTGCACCGATTATTATAGGTAAAAATGTATGGATTGGAGCTAATGCAACTGTTGTTCCGGGTGTGAAAATTGGAAACGGCGCAGTTATAGCCGCAGGTGCTGTAGTTACAAAAGATATTCCAGAAAACTCGGTGGCTGCTGGTGTTCCGGCTAAAGTTATTAAATATTTAGAGGAGGAGATTTAATGGGTAAAAAAGTATTGGTTATTTCAACAAGTTTAAGAAACAATTCAAATTCAAGTATTCTATCTGATGAGTTTGCAAAAGGTGCGTCTGAAAGCGGCAATGATGTTGAGGTTGTTACATTAAAAGACAAAACTATAGCTTTCTGCAAAGGGTGTCTTGCCTGCCAGAAAACAAGCAGATGTGTTATTAAAGATGACTCAAATGAAATTGTGGAGAAAATGCGTTTGTCAGATGTAATCGCCTTTGCTACACCTGTTTATTACTATGAAATGTCGGGACAGATGAAAACACTGTTAGACAGAAGCAATCCGCTTTTTACTTCAGATTATAAATTCCGTGACATATACCTTCTTGCCTCCTGTGCGGATAATGATGAGTCAGCTGTAGACGGAGCAAAAAAAGGTTTGCAGGGTTGGATAGACTGTTTTGAAAAATGTACTTTAAAAGGCGTAGTATTAGGTACTGGCTCAGATGATGCAGGCTCTGTTATAAAAACAACGGCAGTTGCTAAGTCCTATGAAATGGGGAAAAATGTTTAATGAGATTTGGAAAAAAGAATTTATTTGTACTTTTTCTGCTGGGTGGTATGCTTCTTATGGGCTGTGGATATGAAGGTGCAGAGGAAAATACGGATAAAATGAATAATAAAACGGAAAATACAGCTGCTGAAGATAGTTTTAAGGTACTTGTTACTGCCGGAGGTAAAGAATTTAATGCTGTTTTTTATAAAAACGAAACGTCTGAGGATTTAGCGGAAAAGATACCTTTTACATTAAAAATGAACGATTTAAATGGAAACGAAAAATATTATTATTTTGACGAGACTTTTCCTGAAAGCAGCCAAAAAGTTGAAAGTATTAAAATCGGTGATATTATGCTTTATGGTGACAGCTGTATTGTAATATTTTATAAAAGCTTTAATACAAACTACAGCTATACAAAAATAGGGTATATAGAAAATGCTGAAGAGCTGGAAAAAGCCTTGGGAAATTCTGATATTAAAGTTAAATTTGAAATTTATGATAAAACATGATGGAATACCTTTTGATAAATTAGAATCATTTTTTAAAAGCGCTTTTGAAAAATAATGAAGCAGAAACAGCGGAATTTTTAATCCGCTGTTTTTTGTGCGCAAATTGAATATTTTAGAAAATTGTATTCAGCAATAAAAACTGTTTTAATAAAATACAATTGTAAACAATAATATAAATAATAGTTGACAATTATACTTATGTATTTTATACTGTTAACAACTAAGTTTTACGTTATGGAGGTTTAAAATGAGTAATACAAAATCTGAAAGTGCATTTTCTGTTAAAACAATTTCTTATTGCGCTCTATCTGCGGCTGTAATGTGTATACTTGGACCAATGAGTATACCTGTAGGAACAATACCTGTATCTTTTACGAATCTTGTAATTTACGCATCTCTTTTTGTAATGGGAAAAAATAAAACAACACTAAGTGTTATTATATATATCCTTTTGGGAATTTTTGGGCTTCCTGTGTTTTCAGGATATTCAGGAGGTTTTGCCAAGTTAATGGGTCCTACAGGCGGATATATTGTAGGGTTTGTATTTCTGGCGTACATAGCAGGTATTTTTGTTGATAAATCAAATGGAGCAAAAATAATTTCTTTTGCGGGAATGGTTTTAGGTACAGCAGTGGCTTATTTATTCGGCACTTTATGGTTTGTAATTTCCTCAGGAGCTACATGGACATATGCATTGGCTGTATGTGTATTTCCATTTATTGCTATTGACATTATAAAAATCATAATATCTATAATTGCAGGCAGAGCAGTAAGAAAAAGACTTGAAATGGCAAATGTAAATAAATAATTAACAAACAAAGATTTTATTTATCTTTAAAAATAAAGTATTTAAATTTATAAAGCACGAATTTATAAGCAACAGCATATAGATTCGTGCTGTTTTTGTTATTGAATAATATAGAAGCCATTTATTTCATTTATTTGCCAGTGTTTGCGTTGATATATTTTTTCTTTGATGGTAAGATATAGTATTAAAGGAGGTGTGTGTATTGGAAAAGGAAGAAACTATAAACGGAACTGTTGAGGACATTATATATAATAACAGTGAAAACGGATATACTGTTTTTTCCATAGATAATGATGGTGACGAGGTTGTATGCGTTGGCACATTGCCTGATATACACACAGGAGAAAGCGTAAAGCTTTCAGGCAGCTGGACCATGCACAGCACATATGGTCTTCAGTTCCAGGTTGAATATTATGAAAAGACTATGCCGGAAAGTATCGGCGGGATAGAAAAATACCTTGCTTCCGGTATACTTACTGGAATTGGCAAAAAAACCGCTAAAAGAATAGTTGACAGGTTTGGGGAAGCTTCTTTTTATGTTATTGAAGAAAAGCCGGAAAGGCTTGTGGAAATAAGAGGCATAACATACGAAAAGGCAATGAAAATAAGCCAGATGTTTATTCAGCAAAACGAACTGCGCAAAACTATGATGTTTTTGCAAAAGTTTGGAGTTACGCCGGCATATGCCATGAGGATTTATAAAAAATACAAAGACAAAACAATGACTGTAGTTGAAAAAAATCCTTATAAGCTGGCAGATGATATATTTGGTATTGGTTTTAAAATGGCGGATAAAATAGCTGCTGCATCAGGTTTTAGCCCTGACTCGCCGGAAAGGATAAAGGCCGGTATAAAATATATACTTAATGAGGCTGCTCTTGACGGGCATGTTTACCTGCCTTTAAACGAGTTAACTTCAAAAACAGTTGAAATTTTATCGGTTAACGAAGATTTGGTTGAAAATGCTTTAAGAGAACTGCAAATAGAGCATCAGATATGGCGTGACAAGGCTGGTGAACAGGAACAGGGCAGGGTATATCTTAATATTTATTATTATGCCGAGGTATCTGTTGCAAAAAAGCTTCTGGAGCTTTTTGAAAATAAAGGAATTTACAGTGATGAGTATTATAATGGTCTTATTTCAAAAGCTGAGGAAAAAACAGGTATTGAGCTTGCCGAAAAACAGAAAGAGGCTGTTATGGAGGCTTTAACTCAGGGGGTGCTTGTTATTACAGGCGGCCCCGGAACAGGAAAAACAACTATTATAAACACAATTATTACACTGTTAGAAGATGAAGAGAACAAAATAGTTCTTGCTGCGCCAACCGGGCGTGCGGCTAAAAGAATGACTGAGGCAACGGGCCATGATGCTCAGACAATACACAGAATACTGGGCATAACTTATATGGATGACGATAGCAGACGACAGGTATTTGACAAAACAGAAGATGACCCTATTGATGCAGATGTTATAATTATAGATGAAAGCTCTATGGTTGATATACTGCTTATGAGCAGTCTTTTAAAGGCAGTTAAAACAGGTACAAAGCTTATACTGGTAGGCGATGTTGACCAGCTGCCTTCTGTTGGTGCGGGGAATGTGCTTAAAGATATAATACAAAGCGGAATTATAAAAGTTGTTCGGCTTACAGAGGTATTCCGCCAGGCAAGAGAAAGTGCCATAGTTATGAATGCTCACAGGATAAATAACGGCCAGATGCCGGTGTTAAACGAAAAAGACAAAGACTTTTTCCTTGTTAAAAGAAGCAATGGGTTTGATGCGGTTAATACTGTAAAAGAGCTTATAACAAAACGTCTTCCGGCTTTTTCCGGCTGTGACCCCTTTAATGACATGCAGGTTTTAACGCCTATGCGAAAAGGCCAGTTAGGAGTTTATGAGCTTAACAAATATTTACAGGAAACACTTAACCCGCCAAGCAGAAGCAAAGCCGAAAAAGTGTTTAAAAATTATACACTGCGTCAGGGTGACAAAGTAATGCAGATTAAAAATAACTATAATATGGAATGGAAGCTTTACGAAAATGGTTATCAGACAGATGCGGGATTAGGTGTTTTTAACGGAGACTGCGGAATTATAGAAAAAATAGACAATGATGACGAAACAGTAACGGTTGCATTTGATGACGGTAAAAAAGTAATTTATGATTTTATGCAGCTGGATGAGCTGGAACTTTCTTACGCTGTTACAATCCATAAATCTCAGGGCAGCGAGTATCCTGTAGTTATAATACCTCTTATAAGCGGTCCGCCAATGCTTCTTAGCAGAAACCTGCTTTATACAGCAGTGACACGAGCAAAAAAATTAGCTGTTATTGTTGGTCTTGCGGATACAATAAAGAAAATGATAGATAATGACAGAGAAGTAAAAAGATACTCAACTCTTGATTACAGAATTAAAAATATATATGATTTTATTAATCAGTGAGAAATAATATGATTATTGACTATTTATTGGATTTTGTTTTTCCGCCGCGCTGTGTTATATGCGGCGAGTTAACCGGTTATGGTTCAGGCATAAAAATCTGCGAAAAGTGTGCCGAAAACACTTCGTATGTTGAAAATGACTGGGACTATACTTTTACTCTGCGCAATAAGGCTGGAAAACATGTATATTTTGAATGCGGAAAAGCTGTATTTAAATATTCTTTTGTTAAAAAGTCCATAGAAAGGTTTAAATATTACGGCGCAAGGAGTCTTGGAAGAGAATATGCAAGGATTATGTTTAATTATTTTGAAAATACAGGCATTTTTGAAAAAGCCGACTGTATAGTTTATGTGCCTATCAGCAAAAACCGGTATAAAACAAGAGGCTTCGATCAGGCCGGGTATTTGGCAAAAGAATTGGCACAAATATCTGGTATTGAGTTTATACCAAAGGGTATTTTAAGACATAAAGATACTGTACCGCAGAACAAACTAAAACTGCACGAGAGATTTGAAAATGTAAAAGACGCATTTAGCATAGGAAATTTTAATTTTACAGACAGAAAAGTAATTATTGTTGATGATATATTTACAACAGGCTCAACTATAAACGAATGTGCCAGAGTTTTGAAAAAATCAGGTGCCAAAGAGGTGTATTTTTTAACTTTTGCGGCTGCCGGTGAAAATTTAGGAAGTGATGAAGATGTATAATTCAGCATTGATACTTGAAGGCGGCGGTATGAGAGGCGTTTACACAGCCGGGGTTTTAGACTGTTTTATTGATAACAATATAGAGTTTTCTTCCTGCTATGCTGTTTCGGCAGGTGCGTGCCACTGCTGCAGCTACCTTTCTAAACAAAGAAGAAGAGCTTTTGATGTGAATGTTGATTATTTAAAAGATAGGCATTACGCCAGTTTATACAGCCTTATAACAACAGGTGACTTTTTTGGCGCTAAAATGATATATGATGATATACCAAACAGGCTGAATTTATATGATTACGATGAGTTTAATAAATATCAAGGCAATTTTAAAGCGGTAGTTACTAATATAGAAACGGGCAAAGCTGAATATAAAGATATTAAAGATATGCGAAAAGATATTACATATGTCAGGGCATCAAGCTCTTTGCCTGTGTTTGCCAGAATTGTTAATATAGACGGCAAAAAATATCTTGACGGTGGGGTATCAGATCCAATTCCTTTAAAAAAATCCCAAAGCGACGGAAACATAAAAAATGTTGTAATACTTACAAGGGATGCAAGCTATAGAAAAGAGCCCAATAAATTTATGCCGCTTTTAAAAGCAGTTTACAGAAAATATCCAAAGCTTATAAAATGCTTAGAAGAAAGACATATTAATTATAATCATACTCTTGATTACATTAAGCGTGAAGAAAAAAACGGTGATATTTTTGTCATACGGCCCAAAAAGCCTGTTAAAGTAGGCCGTCTTGAAAAAGATAAGCGCAAGCTTTATGAATTATATAAACAGGGATATGCCGATGCTGCCCGCTCTGTTAAGCGGCTTAAACAGTATCTTGATAAATAGGAGGAAAACATGCTTAGTACAATTTCTTTTTTTGCTAAATTAGCCGCAAGTCTTATAGCGGTAAATCCGGTTTTAGGTAAAATAAAAAAAATAAGAGCGCAAAAGGGTAATGAAGCCGCCGACAAATTTATATTTGAGTTTGTAAGGAACTGGGCTAAGAAGCGCCTTGATTCCACAAAATGCTCTGTTCATGTAAAGGGTGAAGAAAATATACCAAAAGACAAAACAGTTTTGTTTGTAAGCAATCACCAGAGTAATTTGGATTTCCTGCTTTTACTGGCGGAAATTAACATTCCGGTTGGGTTTATAGCTAAAGTTGAACTTGAGAAAATACCTCTTTTAAGGGACTGGATGAGAGTTATAAACTGCCTTTTTATGGACAGAGATGATATGCGCCAGCAGGTTAAAACTATTGTAGAAGGAATAAATCTTCTTAAAAAAGGTAAATCATTGATTATTTTTCCAGAAGGCACACGTACACGTGACGGAAACATGATGGAGTTTAAAGCTGGAAGTTTTAAACTTGCAACTAAAAGCAAAGTGCCTATTATACCTGTTACTATAAACGGAACTTTTAAAGCTTTGGAGGGCAATAATAATAAATTAAAAGCGGGAGATATATTCCTTACATTCCATGAACCTGTTTTTGTGGATAAGCTTACAAAAGAAGAACAGGATAATTTGAATAATTATGTAAGAGATATAGTGGAGCATGGTTTGGAGGCAGAGAATGAGTAATTTTAAAAAGCTGAGAAAATATATATTCACATTTATTGCCATAACGGTATTGGCGCTGTTAACTGTCGGATGTTCTTCTATTTCTGCAAAAGGAGGAGAATTATCTCCGGATAATCTTCAGGTGCACTTTATATCGGTTGGTCAGGGTGACAGTGAACTTATAAAACTGCCTACAGGTGAGAATGTTCTTATAGATGCAGGTGATACTGACTGTGATGAATACCTTGTTAATTACATTAAATCTCAGGGTATTGAGGAAATAGATACTGTTATTGCCACTCATCCGCACAGCGACCATATAGGTTCTATGCAGGATATTTTGGAAAACTTTAAAGTAAATAAAATTATGATGCCGGATTTTGATTATGATACGGTTACATATACTAACCTTTTATACTCTATAGAAGAAAACAATGTGGAGCGTATTGTGGCAAAATACGGTGACAGTTTTGATGAAGGTGCGGCACATTTTGAGATACTTGGCCCGGTTAAACAATATGAGGATGCCAATAATATTTCGCTTGTTGTAATGATGACTTACGGCCAGACTAAATATTTATTTACAGGCGACCAGGAAGCCGAGGCTGAAAAAGACCTTTTAAGCATGGGGTATAATTTAAATGCCGATGTGCTTAAAGTAGGTCATCATGGCTCTGATACATCATCAAGTCAGGAATTTTTAAATGCTGTCAGGCCGTCTATTGCTGTTATAGAAGTAGGAGAGGGAAATAAATATAACCTTCCGAAAGACGAAATAATAATGCGTATTGCACGAGGCGGAACTACTGTTTACAGAACTGACCAGTCCGGAAATATAGTTATTTCATCAGACGGTGAAGAGCTGTATGTTGCAACAGATGATACTTTAGAAAATATTTTTGACCCTGAAAAGATACTTGGCATTGAAGAAGAAACATCAAGCGGACAAAGCACATCTTCAAGTGAAGTGCCGCAGTATGAGTTTATAGGAAACAAAAATTCAAAAGTATACCATGCTGATGACTGCGGACAACTGCCTAACGAGGAAAACAGAGTATATTTTTCTACTCAGCAGGAAGCGGAAAATGCCGGGTACAGGCCTCACAGCGGATGTGTTGAATAATAAAATTTTGAAACGGCGGAATTTACCGCCGTTTTTTATGTCTAAAATATAAATTTCTCACATATACTTCATTAGCATGTATATACAAAGCTACAGAGGAGGTATTAATGTGAGTGTGTATGACATATATGATGACATAGCTAAAAGGACAGACAGCAATATTTACATAGGTGTAATAGGGGCTGTAAGGACAGGAAAATCCACATTTATAAAGAGATTTATGGATTCTCTTGTACTGCCTAATATTCAGGATGAATATACAAGGGAACGTGCAAAAGATGAACTGCCACAGAGTGCGTCAGGGAAAACCATAATGACAACTGAGCCGAAATTCATACCAAATGAGCCTGTTAAAATTAATCTGGGTGATAATTTAAATCTTAATGTGCGGCTTATAGACTGTGTAGGCTATGTTATACCGGGGGCAGAAGGCCATATGAGCGGTGATGAACCAAGAATGGTAAGTACGCCTTGGAGCTCAAATCCTATGCCTTTTGAAAAAGCCGCAGAAACAGGAACTCAGAAAGTAATTAAAGACCACTCTACAATAGGCATAGTAGTTACAACCGACGGAAGCATTACAGATATAGAAAGAGAAAATTACATAAACGCCGAAAGCAGAGTTATAAATGAGCTTAAAGAATTAGGCAAACCTTTTATTGTACTTTTAAACTCCGTACACCCGTATTCTCAGGAAACAGAGGAACTGAGAAAAAACATCGAGGATGAACATGGTGTTTCGGTTTTAAGTGTAAACTGCGCTCAGCTTAAACAGGATGATATTACTTCTATAATAGAAAAAATACTTATGGAATTCCCTGTTAAAGAAGTGCGTCTTGATTTTCCTAAATGGCTGGATACACTCAGCTTTGAGCATGAAATTAAAAAAGACGTGGTTTCTGCAATTAAAGACTTTATGGAAAATACAGATAAAATAAAAGATATAGCGCCGGATACAAAAGAGCTTGAAAACAGCCAGTATATAAGAAATGCGTACATAAGAGGCATAGATATGGGCACAGGAAGTGCTGATATAGATATAACCCTTAATGACGGTCTTTTCTATAATGTTTTAAGTGAAACAGCAGGAAGTGATATTAAGGATGATTATGAACTTATTTCAATTTTGAAAGACCTTTCAGAAATGAAGAAAAATTACGGAAAAATTGAGTCAGCTCTTAATGCGGCATTAAATAAAGGCTATGGTATTGTATTCCCACAGAAGGAAGATATTAAACTTATGGAACCGCAGATGTATAAGCAAGGTTCTCAGTACGGAGTTAAGCTTAAAGCAAAGGGAAGCAGTATACACCTAATCCGTGCAGATATTGATTCGGAAGTAAGTCCTGTGATTGGAAGTGAGGAGCAGACAAAAGAGTATATTGCAAAATTAAAAGATAATATGAAGTATGACCAAGATGAAGTTTGGCAGTTAAATATTTTTGGCCGTACTCTTGATTCACTTTTGACTGAAGGAATAAATGGAAAGCTATACGCTATGCCGCAGGACGCGCAGAATAAGCTTCAGGAAACAATGGAAAAAATTATAAACGAAGGCAACGGCGGTTTAATCTGTATTTTGCTTTAATGACATTTATTTTAGCCTTGTAAAATAAAAAACTAAATTAAAAAATAAAAAAGCCTTTTCCTGTTGATTGGGAAGAGGCTTTTAGTTTTAGAATTCCTTGTGCATATATGCAAAATAGTGGAAAAACAGAGTAACAGCAATTAAAAGAATGTTGTATAAAGACGGTAAGGCGATAAGAAAACGCTCTTTTGATTTAAACGCACCTTTTAATGTTGAATAAAGCACATCATATACAACCGGACACATTACCATGGCACAGGCAAAGAAAAACAGCCATCTAAGCTCTGTAACAGGTATTATCATACTTGCAACTATAGAAATAGCATAAACAATAAACGATATTTTAAAATGCTTAAAAACTGATATGGCATCTTTTAAATCAGGGTCTGTAAGTTCTTCTTCATTGTCTTTTAAATCTACTTCTTTGCCGGCAGTTAAAAATTTATAGCAGGCAGTTTCTGCTATAAACCCTATAACCCATAAAATAAATATTGGACCAAAAATATGTATGTACTTAAACATAACTTACCTCCGTATATATAAATTTTTACCATAAAAATATTATATATTATTGAGATTTAAAGTCAATAACTATCAAAAAGCTTTATTTTACAGGACTTTTGAGATTTGTTTTATTTAGAAAAAGGCTGGCTTAAAGAAATATTAATATTACATTATTGTAAAAAAACAATTCATTGGTTGAAATAATCTCAATTTTTTCATATAATAGCAGTATTGTATTTGTTTGCGTGCTAAATAAATTTTTTGTGGTTTGGTATTAGGAGGTAATGAAAAAATGAAAAGAATAACCGCTTTATTAATAAGCGTAATACTTATATTAAGTTTTCTGCCATCAGTATCTTTTGCGTCAAGTACAGATGTAAGAGGAGTTTGGGTTTCTACTGTTACAAACCTTGACTTTCCTTCATCAAAAGGTTTAAGTGCTGAAGCGCAGAAAAAAGAGCTTACAGATATGTTTGATGAGTTTAAAAGTATGGGTATAAATACAATTATTTTTCAGGTGCGTCCATGCGGAGATGCTCTTTATAACTCATCAATTAATCCATGGTCACAATACTTAACAGGCGTTCAGGGACAGAATCCGGGATACGACCCATTGGAATTTGCTGTAAGCGAAGCGCATAAAAGAGGAATGGAGCTTCACGCATGGCTTAATCCTTACAGAGTTACTATGAAAGGCAATACTGATATTAATACTCTTGCGGCAAATAATCCGGCAAGACTTCACCCGGACTGGCTTATTAATTACAATGATGCACTTACTTTTGACCCGGCTCGTCAGGAAGTTATTGATTTAATATGCGATACAGTTAAAGAAATAGTTACAAACTATGATGTTGACGCAGTTCATTTTGATGATTATTTTTATCCTTCCGGTTATCCACTTTCCGAAGGAGAGGGACAGGACGGAAATGAAGCCAACCAAAGACGTGAAAATGTAAATAAAATGGTTAAAACCGTTTCGGAAACAATTAATACATATTCACCTAATGTTGAGTTTGGAATAAGCCCAATGGGAATTTGGAAAGATGCCGAGGTTGACGGATACCAGATAAAGGGTTCATCATCATATTACACTGTTTTTGGCGATAGCGTTACATGGATTAAAAACGGCTGGATTGATTACATAGTTCCTCAGATTTATTGGGAGGACTCCCATGCCACAGCTTCTTACAGCAAGCTTGTAAAGTGGTGGAACAATACTGTTCAGGGAACTGGAGTTAAGCTTTACATAGGTGAGGGTATATACAAAGATGTAATAGCCCAGGAGATAACAAGCCATTTTGAAATAGATAAGAATTATAATAACGTACAGGGCAATATATTCTTTAGGGCAGGTATGCTGCTTGATAACTTTATTTCTGTTGGAGATGCAGTTAAAAATTATTATTCCTCATTAGGAAACGGACAGACAAACCAGAATACAGGCAACTCAAATCAGAATACAGAAAGTGATAAGGAGCAGAATACTAATGTGGTTATAGAAAGAAAACAGGCTCTTCCGACAAGCTCCAATATTAAAGTAGACGGAACGGATACAGTTTTCGAGTCATACAACATAGACGGATATAACTACTTTAAGCTTAGAGATATTGCCTGCGCTTTAAGCGGCACAGAAAAACAGTTTGATACTGTTTGGGACAGTGAAAAAGAAGTAATTACTATAGATATGGGCAAGCCTTATACTGTTGCCGGCGGTGAGCTTACAAAAGGAAACGGCACTACAAAAGAAGCGGTTACATCTACAGCTAAAGTATATATTGGCGGTAATGAGGTTAATGCTGAAGCCTATAATATAGACGGAATGAATTATTACAAATTAAGAGATATAGCCAAGGCTGTTGATTTTGGTGTTGCTTGGAGTGAGGAATTAAACTCTATAGGCATATTTTCGATAGCAGGCTATAGTGAATAAAGAACATTTTTAAACGGAGGATAAACATAATAATGAATCAGAAAGAAACATTTAAAGGCAGTAACGACTATGTAGTATCAAACGAGCTTATGAACGCAGTTAATATAGCTATGGCACTTGAAAAGCCTTTGCTTATTAAAGGTGAACCGGGAACAGGCAAAACAATGCTTGCTCAGGCTATATCAAAGGCTCTTGATAAAAAACTTGTTATATGGAATATTAAGTCAACAACAAAGGCACAGGACGGTCTTTATGTTTACGATGTTGTTCAAAGACTTTATGACAGCCAGTTTGGTACAGCAGGTGTTGATGACATTAAAAAATACGTTAAAATGGGCAAGCTTGGAGAAGCTTTCTCATCAGATGAGCAGGTAATACTTCTTATAGACGAAATTGACAAGGCTGACCTTGAATTCCCTAACGACCTTCTTTGGGAGCTTGACAAAATGGAATTTTATATTCCTGAAACAAAAGAAACTGTTAAGGCCAAGAAAAGACCTATAGTTATTATTACATCTAACGCCGAAAAAGAACTTCCAGATGCGTTTTTAAGAAGATGTCTATTCCACTATATACAGTTCCCTGATAAGCCGCTTATGGAAGAAATTATAAAGGTACACTTTGATAATCTTGACCAGAAGCTTCTTGACAGTGTAATGGAAGTATTCTACTGGATTAGGGATTTAAGCAGTATTAATAAAAAACCAAGCACATCAGAGGTTATAGACTGGATTCAGGCGCTTGAAATAGGTGGAATACCGGCTGATAAAATAAAAGAAGAAATTCCTTTTGCCGGTGTTCTTCTTAAAAAGAACGAAGACCTTGATACTCTCGAAAGAAGCCGCAGAAGGTTTCGTGCCTGAGACTAAAGGGGTGTTTAAATGTTTACATCGTTTTTTTACCTTTTAAGGTCAAGGGGACTTGATGTTTCGCTTAATGAGTGGCTTACGCTTATGGAAGCCCTTGATAAGGATTTGGCCCACAACAGCCTTACTGGGTTTTATTATCTTTCAAGAAGCATACTTGTAAAAAGCGAAAGTGATTTTGATAAGTTTGATGGTGCGTTCTTGGAATATTTTAAGGATATACAGACTTATGAAGAGCTTCCTAAAGAACTTATTGACTGGCTTAATAATCCTAAGGAAAAGAAGAATAATTACGACAAGGCACAGGACGAAAAGAATCTTGCTTTAAGCCTTCAGGAGATACAAAAAATGCTTTTGGAAAGACTTAAAGAACAGGACAGCGAGCACAACGGCGGCAGCTACTGGGTAGGAACAGGCGGTATGTCGGTTTTTGGAAACAACGGAAATGCGTCAAACGGTATTCGTGTAGGCGGTGTATCCAGAAGGCACAGCGCTATGCAGGTTGCCGGTGAAAGGCAGTTCAGGGATTTCAGAAGTGATACAGTTCTTGATTTAAGACAGTTTCAAATGGCTTTCAGAAGGCTCAGGCAGTTTTCGAGCCGTATAGATGCACCTAAAACAGAGCTTGATGTTGACGCTACAATAGACGAAACATGCAATAATGCAGGCAATCTTAAAGTTGTTTACGGCAGGCCAAGAAAAAATACGGTTAAGGTTTTGCTTTTAATGGACAGCGGCGGTTCTATGGATTATTACAGCTCTCTTTGCAGTGCATTATTCCAGGCAGTTCAGAAAAGCAGTCATTTTAAAGACTTAAAGGTGTTTTATTTCCATAACTGCATTTATTCAATGCTTTACAAAGACCCGTACTGCATGTACGGCAACTGGGTGGAAACGGAATGGGTGCTTAAAAATATTTCTTCGGATTATAAAGTTATAATAGTAGGCGATGCTTCAATGGAGCCAAGTGAGCTTTTTGGAAGCAGTTATTATAACTACGGCGCAAGAAACGAAACACCGGGTATTGAGTATTTAAAGAGGTTTAAAGAAAAGTACAAGCATTTAGTATGGCTTAATCCTATCGTGGATTTGGGCTGGAGAACGGGATACTGGCGTCAAACATACGACGCTATTAAGGCTGAGTTTGATATGTACCCGCTTACGGTTCAGTCGTTAGATAAGGCCATTAAAAAGCTTATGGTTTCAAAATAAAATATTAAGTCTCGTTGACAAAGCGTGATACAAAATC
>CALWHR010000115.1 GCA_944380455.1 uncultured Clostridia bacterium | reverse complement strand
ATGAGCGTTGGTCTTCGTTTCGCTATCCGTGAGGGTGGTAGAACAGTAGGCGCTGGTTCTGTTACAGAAATCATTGAGTAATTTTAAATTTTAATATTAAACCGCTAAGGTCATAATCCTTAGCGGTTTTTTGTGCGCTTAAATAAGGCAAAACCACCAGCTTAGCCTGTAGTCATGATTAGAAATAAACTTTCATTATAAAAATAGTTTAGTAAAAAAACACATGCTCAATAAACCAATTTTATTAATTTAAGTAAATAAAAGTGTGAAAAAAATTTTATTAAGTATTTCTTAACTTGCTATTTTTATTCAAATATTATATTTTAATGCTATTTTTTATGGTATAATTTTTATCATAGGATTTATGTATACTATTTTATATTTGAGAGGTGAGTAAGTTATGAAAAAAACGCTGCTGCTTGTGTTTTTGTGTGCTGCTGCAACAATTTTAACTTCATGCGAAATGCAGGATAAATTATTTGAAAAACAAACAGGGTCAGAAAGCATGGTTTTTGACAATAGTGAATTTGATGATGTAGCAGCTAATTTTGAAAAAGCGCTTCAGTCAGACCCGGATTTTGCTCAAAATTATATTGATTTGGCAGATTCATATATTAAGGCAGGTCAGCCTGATAAAGCTGTTTCTACTTTATACAGAGGATATGAAATTACACAGGATGCAGGTATAAAAAATAGAATAGATGATTTTTTTAGAGATTATTCATATGACTTTGTACCACTTAAAGACACAGGAGAATGTAAAAATATTTTTACGCTCTCAGAGTTTGATACTTTAAGTGGAGATGATTATTTTGATTTTACGGCAGGTGTTGTACTTGTAAACAATGATACAAAAGAGCAGACTATAATAAGTGCAGTTAAATTAAAAGGTGCTGATGAATGGAATTTTGTGCAGAGTGACTTAAATTTAATTGGAAGACATTTTAATTTGCTTCTTATTCAGGCCTATTATGCTCCTGGATGCTCTGTTACATTTATATACGATACTTTTAAAAATACAATAGAGGAGCTTGAAAGCGGACTTACATTTGCGGCATACTCCAATAATTATTTAAACTGTTCAGAAGACTTTATATTAGCTTCACCTAAGGCTTATGATGTTGAAACTTTAGTACCGCTGATATGGTATGACTGGAATGGAAATGCAATAAAACTAATTGAAAATACACAGCCAATGTTTACACAGGATAAACTGTATTATATTGTAAAAGAAGAAAATGATACTGCAAGAATATTTAAAGTATATACCTCTGACTATGACGGAAGTAATGCAGACCTAATCAGTACAATAAAGGGCGAGAATATTTACAAAAATCTAAGCTGCTTTTTCTGGAATGAAAATGAACTGATATACGCATGGATAGACGAAAACGGTGAAAGAACAGAAGTTAATGTTAAAATAAACGAACTTGAGGATATATATTTAAAATAACCATTTAATTAAGTCAGGTCATGTTTACTTATCGGCAGTGTCATTTATATCTAACCAAACCGATTATTTATGTATAAGTACTAAAAGCCGCCAAAGAGCTGTATGCTTTGGCGGCTTTAATATATGGATATATTATATTGCCAGTAAAGGTTTTCAATTGCATTTTAACAATTTTTAAGCTTAATTGACAGTGTATTTTGAAAATATTTAATAGCTGAAACAGCATCTATGTTTTTATCTATATTTGCTCTTGGCATTACATTATAGTTTTTAATATCATTTGACAGGTTCCAAACCCATATAAACTGCATTTGTGCCCCGGCTTGTGTAAACGCATCTATTGTTTTAGAATTGAATAAACCGTTTGGATATACGTAGTAATGTGAATTAATTCCTAAATGGGTATCAATTTCATTCCAGGCTGAATTATAGTCATTTATAAGCTGTTCTTTAGTGTACTCTTTATTTATTACTGTTTTATGTGTTTTGCCGTGCAGGCCTACATATACCAAACCTGAGTCAGACATTATTTTAAGCTGCGGCCAGCTGAGGAATGTGTCTGCATTATTAACAAAAGGTATGTCCTTTGTGTAATCAGTTATTATATAGACCTCAGCTTTAATATTATATTTATATAGTATTGGATAGACTAAATTAAAAAAAGACTGGTAACCATCATCAAACTGTATAATAACAGGTTTTTCAGGCAGTTTAAATTCCCCGTTATATGAGGCAGCAAGGTCTTTTGTAAATATGGGAGTGTAGTTGTTTTCAAGAAGCAGTTTAATATCATTTTCAAACTTTTCTGCTGATACGGTCCAATCATTTTTAAGTTCATCATTTAACAGAACATCATGATATGTTATAACAGGACAAACAGTTTTTTGGGTATATGGATTTTGAGCCTGAAAACCATATATAAATGAGGTGTTTAAAATAATAAAAACTAATATTAATGCAGTTATTTTTAATTTTTTCATACTACTCCTCCTTTTTCACATATTTAATTATAATACCTATAGTACTTAGTGTCCATTTACTGATAAAAAAGTAATATACATTTAATAAATATTACTTTTTATGCCAAAATAATATAAATTATAAAAAACTATTGACTTTAATATTATGTAGTGATAAAATTAACAATGCTGATGATTTAAATTGGTAATGCGCAGTCGTGGCGGAATTGGCATACGCGCTAGACTAAGGATCTAGTCCGGGTAAACTGGGTAGGGGTTCAAGTCCCCTCGACTGCATAATGTGCGCGAATGGCTCAGTGGTAGAGCATCGCCTTGCCAAGGCGAGGGCCGCGAGTTCGAATCTCGTTTCGCGCTTTTAATGGGGTATCGCCAAGCGGTAAGGCAACGGATTCTGATTCCGTCATTCGCAGGTTCGAATCCTGCTACCCTAGTTGCTTATTAGTCTGATTTTGGTATACAAAATCAGGCTTTTTCTTTATATTACAATGTTTATTGTTTGAGAGGTATAATTTATGCTTGATGTGGCTTTAGTTGGAACAGGCGGAATGATGCCTATGCCTGAAAGGTTTTTATCATCTATGATGATTAGGCTAAATGGAAGGCTGTTGCTTATTGACTGCGGAGAAGGCACGCAGGTTTCACTTAAAAAATTAGGCTGGGGATTTAAGGCGATAGATGCTGTTGTTTTTACTCATTATCATGCTGACCATATATCGGGTCTTGTGGGTATGCTCCTTGCTATAGCCAATGCTGGCAGAAGTGAAAAGCTCAAGCTGATTGGACCAAAAGGACTTAGATATGTTGTTGAAGGTCTTTTAAGAATAGCTCAGGATTTGTCTTTTGAAATTGAATATATAGAGCTTGAGGATAAGGCAAGCTTAAATGTTATCGGTCTTGATATTGAGTCTGTGCCGGCGGTACATTCCGTAAAATGCCTTTCATACAGCTTTACTTTAAAACGCAGGGGTAAGTTTGACGCAGAAAAAGCCAAAGCTTTGGATATACCTAAAAAATTATGGTCTGTTATTCAAAAACAGGGTGTTTTGGAGTATAATGGGAAAAAATATACGTCAGATATGGTAATGGGCAGTGAAAGAAGGGGCATTAAAATTGCGTACTGTACTGACAGCAGACCCTTTGACGAGCTTATAGGTTTAGCGTCAAGAGCAGATTTATTTGTTTGTGAAGGAATGTATGGTGAGAATGAAAAAAAGAACAAAGCTGTTGAAAATAAACATATGCTTTTTTCAGAAGCAGCTCAAGCAGCGGCAGAAGCTGATGTTAAAGAGCTTTGGCTTACTCATTTCAGTCCGTCCCTTTCTGAGCCTGAGAGTTTTATAAATAATGCAGCAGAAATATTTGAAAATACAGTTATAGGCTTTGACGGAATGAGCAAAACCATATATTTCGAGGATTGATTGTCCGTTATACGGAGGTTGTTATGAAGGATAATAATGATATTTTAATACTTGGCATAGAAAGCTCCTGTGATGAAACTGCTGCTTCTGTAGTTAAAAACGGAAGGTATGTAATGAGCAATATAATTTCATCTCAAATTGCCATTCATACTGAATACGGCGGTGTAGTGCCAGAAATTGCATCAAGAAAGCATATTGAAAACATAGATTATGTTATAGATGAAGCTGTTAAAGGGGCAGGAGTTACATTTGATGATATAGATGCCATTGCGGTTACTTACGGTCCTGGACTTGTAGGAGCGCTGCTTGTAGGCGTCTCTGAAGCAAAGGCACTTGCTTATGCCTTAAATAAGCCGTTGGTTGGCGTAAATCATATAGAAGGCCATATTTGTGCAAATTATATCCATGACATAAATTTTGAACCGCCTTATGTGGCGCTTGTTGTTTCGGGTGGACATTCTCATTTGCTTTACGTAAAAGATTATGACAGCTTTGAGATTTTGGGCAGAACACGGGATGATGCCGCCGGTGAGGCTTATGATAAAGTTGCACGCTCTATTGGAATGGGATATCCTGGTGGACCTAAAATAGATGCGGCTGCACAAAAAGGCAATGCTGAAGCAATAGAATTTCCAAGGGTATTTTTGGAAGAAAACAGCTTTGATTTCAGCTTCAGCGGTTTAAAGTCGGCCGTACTTAACTACCTTAATAAAATGAAAATGACAAATAACGAAATTAATCCTTATGACGTTGCAGCTTCTTTCCAGAAAGCCGTTATTGAAGTGCTTACACAAAAAACCATAGCTGCAGCCAAATTTAAAGGGGTTAAAAAAGTAGCTATGGCAGGCGGTGTTTCTTCAAATTCAGCATTAAGAAAAGAAATGAAACGTCTTTGCGACGAAAATGAATTTTCACTTAATGTGCCTGCGCCTGTATTCTGCACGGATAATGCCGCTATGATAGCATCTGCGGGTTACTATGAATATATTAAAGGGGCAAGAAGCGGCCTTGACTTAAATGCTAATCCAAACTTAAAATTAGGTGAAAGATAATAAATTAACAAAACTCCGTTGCTGTTTTTTACAGTGCGGAGTTTATTTTTTTATTCATTGTGGTGTAACAGTATTATTAGATAAATGGTGTTATTTTAAGATAAATATTCTTATCAAAAAACAGCTTAATTTATATTTTTTTCAATTATTTATATATAACTGCAAAA
>CALWHR010000114.1 GCA_944380455.1 uncultured Clostridia bacterium | reverse complement strand
AATTACGACATTGAAATGATGCGTGAAATGGGATTTTGTTCCGGAATAGAAAACTATTCAAGGCATTTGGCACTGCGTGAGCCGGGAAGCACACCATATACTTTAATGGATTTCTTTCCGGAGGATTTTCTTATTATTGTTGACGAGTCCCATGTTACAATTCCGCAGATAGGGGCGATGTACGAGGGTGACCGCTCAAGAAAAACTACTCTTGTGGAATATGGTTTCAGGCTTCCTTCTGCTTTGGACAACCGACCGCTTAAATTTTCGGAATTTGAACAAAAAATAAATCAAATGCTTTTTGTTTCTGCTACGCCTTCAAAATATGAAGCACAGCACAGCCAGCAGATGGCAGAGCAGATTATAAGGCCTACTGGACTTTTAGACCCTTCAATTACAATAAAACCGGTTAATGGACAGATAGATGATTTATTAAACGAAATAAATATTACTGTAGACGGCGGACACAAAGTGCTTGTTACAACACTTACTAAAAAGATGGCTGAAAGGCTTACGGATTATCTTCGGGAAGCCGGAGTAAGGGTAAGATACCTTCATTCTGATATAGACACTCTTGAAAGAATAGAGATTATAAGAGATTTAAGAATGGATGTTTTTGACGTTCTTGTAGGAATTAACCTTTTAAGGGAAGGTCTTGACATACCGGAGGTTTCTCTTGTGGCAATACTTGATGCGGATAAAGAGGGATTTCTTCGTTCCGAAACATCGCTTATTCAGACTATAGGCCGTGCGGCAAGAAATGCTGAAGGCCGAGTTGTTATGTATGCTGATGTAATTACAAAATCAATGCGCATTGCTATTGAAGAAA
Source organism: uncultured Clostridia bacterium (assembly GCA_944380455.1). Lineage (GTDB taxonomy): Bacteria > Bacillota > Clostridia > Lachnospirales > Anaerotignaceae > Neoanaerotignum_A. Next base: position 10,017 of record CALWHR010000114.1, on the reverse strand, counting down.
CAGAACGAAGGCGCCAGATACAGCAGAACTATAATGAAGAACATGGAATTATTCCTAAAACAATAGAAAAGAAAATTTATGATGTAATTCAGGCTACAACTCCAACGGAGGAAAAGGACAGCTTTGGCTTTACAAAAGAGCCTGAAAGCATGAGCATAGAAGAATTGAAAGATAATATTAAAAAGCTTGAAAAAGAAATGAAGGCGGCCGCAAGAGATTTACAGTTTGAAAGAGCGGCACAGCTTAGGGACAAAATACTTGAGCTTAAAAAATGCCTTAATTCTTAATTTTGAGGTGTAAAAATGGAAAGTGACAAAATAATAATTAAAGGCGCAAGAGAGCACAATTTAAAGAATATAGACCTTGAGATACCAAGAAACAAGCTTGTTGTTTTTACAGGCGTAAGCGGTTCGGGCAAGTCTTCACTTGCCTTCGATACTATATTTGCGGAAGGCCAAAGAAGGTATGTAGAGTCTTTGTCTTCTTACGCAAGGCAGTTTTTAGGTCAAATGGATAAGCCTGATGTTGACTATATAGAAGGACTTTCACCGGCCATATCTATAGACCAGAAAACAACAAGCCACAATCCACGTTCAACAGTGGGAACTGTTACGGAAATATACGACTATATGCGTCTTTTATTTTCAAGAATAGGTATTCCACACTGTCCTAAATGCGGACGTGAAGTAAAAAAACAAACTCTTGACCAGATAGTAGACAAAATAACAGAAATGCCCGAAAGAACCAAAATTCAGCTTTTAGCACCGGTTGTTAAAGGCAGAAAAGGCGAGCATGTAAAAATATTGGAAGATGCCAAAAAAGGCGGATATGTAAGAGTCAGAGCTGATGGAATAATATATGATTTAAGCGAAGAAATAAAGCTTGAAAAGAATAAAAAGCACAATATAGAAATTGTGGTAGACAGGCTTGTTATAAAAGAAGGCATGCAAAAAAGGCTTACAGAATCAATCGAAACTGTTATGGCATTATCCGGCGGTATGCTTATAGTTAATCTGCCCGAAACAGATGAAGATATTGTATTCAGCCAGAATTTTGCCTGCACTCACTGCGGCATCAATATAAGTGAAATAGAGCCAAGAAGCTTTTCGTTTAATAATCCAAGCGGAGCGTGTCCGGAGTGTTCCGGTTTAGGTATGCAGATGAAGTTTGACCCAGAGCTTATAGTGCCTAATGATGAATTAAGCATTTTGCAGGGAGCAATTTGTGCTATTGGATTTAACTCAATAAGCTCACCGGGAAGCATGAGCAGGGTACTTTTTGAAGCTCTTGCAGAAAAATATGGTTTCTCTCTTGAAACGCCTTTTAAAGATTGACCGCATAAAATTAAGGACATAATTTTTTACGGCACAAAAGGCGAAAAAGTTAATATAGTATATAAAAATGCAACGGGTACTGGAAGCTATCAATATAACTTTGAGGGTATAGTAAACAATCTTCAAAGAAGATATAACGAAACTTCCGAAACAATGCGTTCAGAATATGAAGAATATATGACTAATACCGTATGTCCTGTTTGCCATGGAAAAAGGCTGAAGCCGGAGATACTTGCCGTAACTGTAAACGGAAAAAACATAGCAGAAGTAAGTGAAATGCCTATAAAAGAATCACAAAAGTTTTTTGCCCAGCTTGTTCTTACAGACCGAGAAAAAATAATTGCCGGTCAGGTTCTTAAAGAGATAAACGCAAGAATAGGTTTTCTTATTTCTGTTGGCTTAGACTATATTACCCTTTCAAGAGCGGCGGGAACACTCTCAGGCGGTGAGGCACAAAGAATTAGGCTTGCCACACAAATAGGCTCCGGTCTTGTAGGAGTTGTATATATACTTGATGAGCCAAGCATAGGCCTTCATCAGCGGGATAATGACAAGCTTATAGGAACGCTTAAAAATCTTAGGGATTTGGGTAACTCTCTTATAGTTGTAGAGCATGACGAGGATACAATGCTATCAAGTGATTATATTGTAGATGTGGGGCCTAATGCAGGTGAAAACGGCGGAAGGATTATATTCAGTGGACATGTAGAGAATTTGCTTAAATGTGAAGGTTCCCTTACAGGCGATTATTTAAGCGGACGCAGAAAGATACCTGTTCCTAAAGAAAGGCGTAAGCCAGACAAAGACGCTTTTATTACAATACACAAAGCCAGTGAAAACAACTTAAAAAATATAGATGTTAATATTCCTTTAGGAGTGATTACATGTGTTACAGGTGTAAGTGGTTCAGGAAAGAGCACTCTTGTTAATGAAATTCTTTACAAATCATTGGCGCGTGATTTAAACAGGGCAAAGCTTAAACCTGGTAAAAGCAATGGTATTACCGGAACGGAAAAGCTTGATAAAGTAATAAATATCGACCAGTCACCTATAGGCAGAACTCCAAGAAGCAACCCGGCTACTTATACAGGACTTTTTGATTTAATAAGAGACGTGTTTGCCCAGACAAATGAGGCTAAAATGCGCGGATATCAGAAGGGAAGATTCAGCTTTAATATTAAGGGCGGAAGATGTGAAGCATGTAACGGTGACGGAATAATTAAAATAGAAATGCACTTTTTGCCTGATGTTTTTGTTCCTTGTGAAGTATGCGGCGGAAAACGCTATAACCGTGAAACACTGGAAGTTAAATACAAAGGCAAGTCAATTGCAGATGTGCTTGATATGACTGTTGAAGAAGCGTTGGACTTTTTTGGAAACCTTCCACGACTTAAATCAAAGCTTCAGACATTATATGATGTTGGACTTTCCTATGTTAAATTAGGACAGTCATCAACAACTCTTTCCGGCGGCGAGGCACAGAGAGTAAAGCTTGCCACCGAGCTTAGCCGTAAGTCTACGGGCAGAACAATGTACATTTTAGACGAGCCTACAACAGGACTTCATGCCGCAGATGTACACAAACTTTGTGATATAATACAAAGACTCGCAGAAGGTGGAAATACAGTTGTTATAATAGAGCATAATCTTGATGTTATTAAAACGGCGGATTACATTATTGATTTAGGTCCTGAAGGCGGTGACGGTGGAGGAATGGTTGTATGTGCCGGAACACCGGAAGAAATTTGTCAAAGCAACAATTCTTACACCGGAAAATACCTGAAAAAATACATCAATTAGATGTTGACATTAATTGCCTAAAATTGTACCATTAATTAAGTAAAAAGAATTAAGCTCTAAAAGGCTTTTAATAATATACACCGGAGGAGAAATAATGTCTAACAAAAAGGATTTCCTAAAAAATTATATTGCATCAAAAAAAGAGCTGATGAAGCATTTTAAATGTGATGATGATTTTTTTATTAAACCCCTTGAGAGCTTAAAATGGGCTGTAAAAGAAGAAGATGACTTTAGCTTTTTAATTTATTGGGAAAATGATAACAAACGTAAAACTGCTGTTATTGTTAAGAAAAACGGCAATTCTATGATTTACAAAGCTGATACGTATACGATGGTTATAGCTATAGACTGTGTAAAAACTGCTTTTATATTCTCCAATGCAAATTTTGCAGTAGAAGAATAAATTAATTTTAAGGCTCATTTTATGAGCCTTTTTTTATTTCAAATAAAATTTAAGCAATAAATAAAGGAACGGAGTTTTATATCCGTTCCTTTATTATCTTGCAAGCAAATTCAGATTTCTGCGTTTTTAATTAAAGCCGGTTTACTCGTCCTGTATGCCTGGAAGCAATGTGGTGTCAGATGTTGATGATTCTGAGTTTGATTCACCGCTGTTTTGAGTATCATCAGGGTCAGGCATAGGGGAGATAATGGTTTCGTTATTCTCTGTGCTGTTTTCAGTTCCTTCCTCTATTATGTTGCCACCTGTATTTTCAGATGACTGGTTAGAAGAACTGCTGCCTGATTGATTTTCAGAATTGCCTGATATTACACCGCCTTCTTCTGACATAATATCAGACAAATGTTCTTCGGTACATGTTTCATTCAGATTAATCAGCACTTTGCCTTCAGGAGCTTCTGAAGGAGCGTTTTTAATTTCATAGCTGCCTTCTTCTCCTTCAACTGCAAGTACAACTGTCATTGTTTTACAGTTTGGTCCCGGAAGCTTACCTGTTTCTGAGCACACAGTAAACTGCTTATGAATTTCACATGTTCCAGTATTATTAACATACTCAGCTGCACATATATCAGAAGCTATTGTGTTTCCGTAATAATCCTGAGAACAGAGGTCACTTGGAGATTGTCCTGAAACAGAGCAAATACTGCTTGTGGTAAGACCTGACGGCTTGGTAAAGCCTGGGTCTGAAAGGCCCTGATGGATATTTTCCATAATATCTTTCCACAAAAGAAGGTGATAGCTCTTATCGTATTCTATTTTCTTTGGATTGTCGTAACCCATCCAGATACCTGCGCAGTAATATGGTGTATAGCCAACAAATACAAGGTCCTTGTCGTCGCTTGTTGTACCTGTTTTGCCTGCCTGTGACATGCTGATATTTGTAAATCTTGCAAGTGTTCCAGTACCTCTTGTGATAACGCCTTTCATCATATCAGTGAGCATGTAGGCTGTAGTTTCCTTAATAACTCTGTGGCTTTCAGGCTGAGTATTGTCAATAAGTACATTTCCATCGTGGTCAAGAACTTTTGTATAAAATACAGGCTCGATATATTCTCCGCTATTGGCTATTGCACTGTATGCTGCTGTAAGCTCAAGAACAGAAACACCGTTTGTTATACCGCCCAAAGAAATAGCAGGGCCGCGGTCACTTAAACCGTTCTCATTCGGCTCAGTAACAAGTGTTGTAAAGCCAAAGTTTTCAAGATAATCAAGAGCTGTATCAACTCCTACCATAACTATTACTTTAGCTGCAAGGATGTTAAGAGAGTCCTCAACACCTTCACGTACAGTACACATTCCTCTATAGCCTGAGCTGTACCAGTTTTTAGGCACCCAGCCGTTATATTCAAAGTATTCATCTCTTATTCCCGTGCCAGGCATTACAATTCCCTGGTCAATTGCAGGAGCGTATGACGCAAGTATTTTAAAGCATGAACCCGGCTGTCTTAAAGCCTGTGTGGCACGATTAAAAACAAGGTCTCCTGATTTTTCGCGGCCGCCAACAATGCCTTTTACATGGCCGTTATGGTAATCCATTACAACCATTGCTGCCTGAAGTGACTTAGCAACATTAAGCCTATCAAGAATCATGGTTTTGCCTTGGCTTAAAACTTCGTCTTTAACAGACTGAGCAAAAGCTTCTGCTTCTTCATTGCTTGACACTATCTGTTCACGATATATATTTTCCTGTTCACCTGTAGCATCATCAGTAACAGATATTGTATAGCTTGCAGTCAATGTACTGCATTTAGGAGGGAATAATGAATCATTTGCAAAAGATTCCTCCATTTGTTCCTGTATCGAAGTATCTATAGTTGTATATATTTGCAAACCGCCGCTGTAGATAAGGTTATAAGCCTGCTGTTTTGTTAAGCCTTCATTTTCCTCCATAAGCTGCGAAGCAAGTTCTACAATTACAGAGTCTACAAAGTAACTATGGTATGATTCAGTGCCTTCATTAGTATCATTTATACCAATTACTTCACTGGCTATATCTTCAGCATAAGCTTCGTCATATTCTTCTTGTGTGATATATCCAAGGCTGAGCATTTTATCCAGAACCAAAATCGTTCGTTCTCTGTTTTGTTCAGGATGGCTTAAAGGTGAGTAAGCAGAAGGATTTTTTGTTATGCCTGCTATTGAAGCACACTGAGCAAGTGAAAGTTCGCTTACATCTTTGCCAAAATAGAATTTAGCGGCAGCTTGTACACCATTAAGTCCATGATTTAATGAAATAGTATTAAGATAAAGCTCAAGAATATAATCTTTAGCTAATTTTTTTGAACCCAGCTTCTCTGAAAGCTGCTTTTCATAGCTTACTGCAAGATACTGTTCCTGAATTTTTCTGCTGAGCTTTTTTTCAGAGGAAAGTACTTCATTTTTCATAAGCTGCTGAGTAATTGTGCTTGCACCCTGTGAAAACTCCATGTTTTTGATATTAACAAAAAGTGCTCTAAACATACCTTTTATGTCGATACCGTTATGCTCATAAAATCTTTCGTCTTCTATTGCAATAACAGCTTGCTGCAAATCTAAAGGTATCTGTGAGAGCTTGACGTATTCTCGGTTTTCTTCACCGTGAAGACTATCAATTTCATTGCCGTCTTCATCATAAATAATTGATGTATAAGACTCCGGTGTAACATCAATTGAGCTTAAAGCAGGGGCACTTTCAATAATGCCGGTGTAAGCACCTATAAAAGCACCTCCAACAGCAAAGCATCCAACAACTGCAAGTACAACAATTATTCTTAAAATTATTATTCCTATTGTAGCTTTCTTTTTTCTTCTTTTTCTTCTCTTTGTGTTTTTTCGTCTGTGATTGGCATCCTGAGAGTAGTTCATAGTATGCCTCCTTTCAAGAAAGGATTATAACAGAATTACTAATTTTAATAAAGCAAAATAGAATAAAATATAAAAAAATTAATAAACTTATTTAATTTTAATTGTTTTAAGCATTCTTAAAATTTTAATTTTAAAATTTTGACAAGCATATGTACATAAAATATATAAAGGTGATACTTATGCTGATAATAAACAAAAAAATTAAAAAAAATTTAAAAAATTTGCTCATTATGTTTGTAATTATTTTATTTTCTGTTATAATATTATCGGGCTTTAATAAAAGAATTATGCCCATTATTATTGAAACATCCTGTCTTGAAGTTAAGTCATTTGCGGATAAAACCATTGATGATGTTGTAAGACAAAGCATTAGTGATATGAATTTAAAATCATCTGATTTTATCAGCGTACATAATGAAACAAAAACCGTATCAGCTGACACAGTGCTTGTTAACAACCTCTGTGCTTTGGTAGACAGCAAATTGGATGAAACTTTTTCAAAACAGGGCAAGAAGAAAATAGCGATACCTCTCGGCGCCGCCAGCGGCGTTGACATATTATCAAATACCGGTCCGGATGTAAGTTTTACTTTGGTATATAAAGATGATACCTCTGTTAACTATGAAACATCTTTTACATCTGCCGGCATTAATCAGACTAATTATAAAGTATGGCTTACTGTAGATGTGACAATGCGGCTTGTAAATCCTTTAAAGAGCACAGATGTAACAGCAACAAGAAAAATAATGCTCGTTGATACGATTATTAAAGGTGTTGTGCCGCAGACTTATTTCCAAATTGACGGAAAAGGTGCAGTAAGTATGGAGGAGAACAATGTGTATTGACAAAAAAATCGAGAGGCTGAGTAATATTCTTGAAGGCTATGGAAAAATTTGTGTAGCATATTCAGGCGGAACAGACTCTGACTTTCTTCTTAACATGGCAGTAAAAACACTAGGCAACAATGTTATTGCTGTTATGGCAAAAGGGGATAATGTGGCTTCTAAAGACGTACAAGATGCTTTGCGCCTTGCTGAAAAAGCAGGCGCTAAGGTGTTTTTAGAAACAGTAGATGTTTTTAATGTAAGCCAATTTAGAAACAATACAAAAGAGAGATGCTATTACTGCAAAAAGAATATTATGCAGGCTGTAATTAATAGAGCCGGCAATGAGGGCTACAATTTAATTGCCGACGGTAAAAACGCCGATGATGCAAAGCATTTCAGGCCTGGAGCTAAGGCCGCTGAAGAAATAGGAATTATAAGTCCACTTTACGAAGCTGGATTCACAAAGGATGAAATTAGAAAGGCAGCGCAGAAAATGTCTCTTGAAACATGGGACAAGCCTTCTAATTCTTGCCTTGCAACACGTTTTGCATACAATACTGAATTAACAAAAGAGGCGTTTTCTAAAGTAGAAAAGGCGGAAAAATTTTTATCTGATAAAGGCATATCATCAGCAAGGGTACGCGTTCATGGTGATATTGCCAGAATAGAAGTTCCGCAAAGATATTTTAACGATTTAATAAATGACAATTCCATTGTTACTTTTTTTAAAGATATAGGTTATAAATTTATAACTCTTGACTTAGAAGGCTTTAGAAGCGGAAGTATGGATTGAGGTGCTCAGATTGGACATTAAAAAATTACTTGACGATTACAAAAACGGAAATATAACACTTGAGGAAGCTGAGCGCAAACTCAAAATTGCGCCGGTTGAGGACATAGGATATGCCGTAATAGACCATCAAAGAGAAATGAGAAACGGCTGTCCTGAGGTTATTTACTGTGCAGGAAAAACAGCGGAACAGATTGTAGGCATTATGGGCAGAATGCTTGAGGCGGGTACTAAAAATATACTTGGAACAAGAGCTGACAAGCAGAAATTTGATGCTGTTAAGGCTGTTTATGACGATGCTGTTTATTATGAAGCTGCCAGAATAATAAAAATTGAGCGCGAGCCGCTTAAAAAGACAGGTGGAACAGTTGTTGTTGCAACTGGCGGTACAAGTGATATACCTGTAGCGGAAGAAGCTGCCATTACATGTGAATATCTTGGCAATACCGTTGAGCGTTTATATGATGTTGGTGTTGCCGGATTGCACAGACTGTTATCAAGGCTTGATGTAATTACAAAGGCAAATGTTGTTATAGCCGTTGCCGGAATGGAAGGTGCTCTTGCCAGCGTTATTGGCGGGCTTACAGATAAACCAGTAATTGCTGTGCCTACTTCTGTAGGTTATGGTGCCAACTTTAACGGACTTTCGTCATTGCTTTGTATGCTTAACAGCTGTGCCAACGGGGTTGTAGTTGTAAACATCGATAATGGTTTTGGGGCTGGTTATACGGCTAACAGTATAAATAAGTTGGGAGTTGGAAATTAATGAAGAAAGTTCTTTATTTTGATTGCTTTTCAGGCATTAGCGGTGATATGACGCTTGCCGCTTTAATTGACCTTGGTATTGATAAAGACGCTTTTTTATCTGAAATGAATAAACTTAATGTTGAAGGCTTTGAAATTAAGTTTTCACGTACAGAAAAAAGCGGCATTGGTGCACAGGATGTTGATGTAATACTTACTAACGGTGAGTATATGGACGAAGAACATCATCATGACCACGAGCACCATCATGATCATGAACATCACCACCACGACCACGAGCATGAGCATCATCATGAACATACTCACGATGAACATGAGCATACACATGAGCACGTTCATTCACACGAGCATCACCACGCTCATGTACATAGAAATATAGATGACGTAAATGCTATTATTGATAACAGCACTATTTCAGATACAGCTAAGGATTTGGCAAAGAGAATTTTTATGCGTGTTGCCAAAGCCGAAGCTAAAGTACATTCAAAGCCGCTGAATGAAGTTCATTTTCATGAAGTAGGTGCACTTGACTCTATTGTTGATATTATAGGAACGGCAATCCTTATTGATATGATTAAGCCTGACATGATTTGCTCATCTGTTGTTAATGATGGTCACGGATTTGTAAAATGTCAGCATGGTCATATGCCTGTCCCTGCGCCTGCAACAGCTGAAATATTTGCTGCTTCTGATGTTGTTTACCGCCAGATAGATGTAATGAGTGAAATGGTTACACCTACCGGAGCTGCAATAATAGCAGAGCTTTCAGAAAACTTTGGAATGTGCCCGCCTATGAAGCTTAAAGCTACTGGATACGGCGCAGGAAAGAGAAACTTCTCTATTCCGAATATTCTTAGGGTTATGATTGGTGAAACAGAGGATTAATTATGCCTGAGAGATATACAGATAACATTACAATTCTTGAAACAAACATTGATGACTCTACAGGGGAAATGTTAGGATATGTTTTGGAAAGGCTTTTTAAAGCCGGAGCAAAAGATGCTTTTTATACTTCTATATATATGAAAAAGAACCGCCCGGCATATAAGCTTACAATTATCTGCGATGACAGTATAAAAGAAACAATGGAGGACATTGTTTTTGAAGAAACTACTGCAATCGGCATACGCTGCCGAAAAGAAACCAGAACATGCCTTACAAGAACATTTGATGAGGTAGACACACCTTATGGCCCTG
>CALWHR010000113.1 GCA_944380455.1 uncultured Clostridia bacterium | reverse complement strand
TGCGGACATGGCGGAACTGGCAGACGCGCCAGACTCAAAATCTGGTTATGGTGACATAGTGTGGGTTCGATTCCCACTGTCCGCAGTATACCACCTTGATTATCAGGGTGGTTATTTTTTTAGATTTAAATAAAAAACCGGAATTAGGTTTTATTTCCTGACTCCGGTTTTTATTTTTGTAATATTTTATTTTTATCTAATTTTTTTGTTATGATTTTTAATTTAAATCTTTTAAAATCCATTTCGCTTATACACATAGAAAATATTACCATGAAAGCACCTATAAACTGGAGAGCTGATGCGCCTTCTTTTAGTATGAAATACGATATAAATACAGCTGCGGCGGGTTCTGTATATGTAAGAATAGCGGTTTCGTGAGCTGGTATTTTTTTAATCGTGTTGAAATAAATCAAGTAGCATATATCCGTGTAAACAATTCCTACAATAAGAAGATAAAAAATATTATTTGGTGTTAAAGAGCCAAAGTCTATTCCACCGGAAAGGAATGAATATACAGCGCATGTAACAAATGAAATGAAAAACTGTACTACCATTAAATTAATACCGGTAAGAGATTTAACTGACTTTCCGCCTAATGTAAGTACTGCATAAAATACAGCTGCCATAAGCGCACATGTTATACCTAAAAGTGGATTGCTTTCTGCAGCCTGGCTTTCAGACAAAGCTGTAAATATAATTCCGATAAAGGCAGCAATAAGACAGCAGGCCTTTTTAAGACTTATTTGTTCTTTAAAAAGTATTCTGGAAAAAACAGCAACTATAATTGGAGCAACATAGTAACAAATAATGGCTTTGGATATGGTTATATATTCATAAGACGCTATCATCATCATTGAATTTAGTGCCAGTGCAACTCCTGTTATAATTAAAGCCTTATAATCTTTTGCGGTATTTTTTAAATCTATTTTTCTTCTCTTTATTAAAAATATCCATGTCATAAATATAAAAGCTGATAGATACCTAAAGAAGGTTATTTGATAAGCAGGCATTGAAATTTTTCGTGTAAAAACACCGGCGGTACTCCAAAGCACCATAGTTATAATCAGGACTAAACGGCTTTTCATACAGTCACTCCTTGAGATAATAGTTAAAATATTACAATAAATGTATAATTAGATTAGAAATAAGTTGTCAAATATAGGAAATATGTTCTGTTAAAAGGAATTATATATCAATTTAAACATAATTTCAATACAATTTTTAGCAGAGAATTAAGGCATTGTTTGTATTAAAGTTATTGACAACGGTTTATTAAATTAATATAATCTTAATTGTAAGATATATAAGAATTAAATTCCGTATAACAGAATATTAAAAAAGTCTCTATACAGAATGACACTACAAATTCTATCTTGCGTTCAGGTCTAAGTTTAAAGGTTTATTTAATATTTTACTGAAAGGGTGGTTTTAATGAAAACATTGTATTTTTCAACTGAAGAGTACATGGAAAGAATTGCTAAGACAAAAAAGAGTATGGAAGAAAAGGGTATAGATGTTCTTATTGTTACTGACCCTGCCAACATGAATTATCTTACCGGTTTTGACGGATGGTCTTTCTATGTTCATCAGGGTGTTATTGTTGCCCTTGATGAAGCTCAGCCTATTTGGTTTGGACGTGGTCAGGACGGAAATGCCGCAAGACTTACCACATATCTTGATGAGAAAAATATCTATCCTTATACAGACGATTATGTTAACTCAACTGTTAAACATCCTTATGAGTTCGTAGCAGACATCCTTAAAGAGAGAGGACTTGACAAAAAGAATATTGCTACAGAAACAGATGCTTACTATTATTCAGCTAAATGTCAGCAGACAATTGAAAGATGCCTTCCTGATGCTACATTTAAAGATGGCTACAACATTGTTAACTGGGTAAAAATCATTAAGAGTCCTACAGAAATTGAATTTATCAAAAAAGCATCAGTTATTGTTCAAAAAGCAATGGATGTTGCATACAACATGATTGATATTGGCGTTCGTCAGTGTGATGTTGCCGCTGCTGTATATCATGCACAGATAAGCGGTACTGAGGAATACGGCGGAGAATATTCTGCTATAGCTCCTCTTATGCCAGCAGGTATTAGAACATCAACACCGCACCTTAGCTGGACAGACGGTCCTTATAACGATGGTGACACAGTTATACTTGAGCTTAGTGGAAACTATCGCCACTATCACTGCCCTCTTGCAAGAACAATGATTCTTGGAAATGCTTCACAAAAGGTTCGCGACCTTGGTGCTACTGTTTCTGAAGGTCTTACAGCTGCTCTTGAAGGAATTAAGCCGGGCATGCTTTGCGAGGATGTAGAAAGAATTTGGGCTAAAACAATAGCTAAAAGCGGATTTGTAAAAGATTCACGTATCGGCTATTCAATGGGCCTTAACTTCCCGCCAGACTGGGGCGAGCACACAGCAAGCCTTCGTCCGGGAGACAAAACAGTGCTTAAACCTGGTATGACATTCCACATGATTCCTGGTATTTGGCTTGATGACTGTGGTGTTGACACAAGTGAGCCTTTTGTAGTAACAGAAACAGGCGCAGAACCATTCTGCCATTACAGACGTGAGCTTCTTGTTAAATAAATAGACTATTAAGTCTCCAAATAAAGGGCCGTATAAAATACGGCCCATTCTAAAATCAGTATAGAGGAGGAGAATTAATGAAAAAGTTTGACGCGGTAATTACAAGAATCGAAGAAATTGTGCTTAGCTTTTCGGTTCTTATAATGGCTTTTATACTTATAGGCGGAGTTATAAGCAGAACAGTTTTTAATTCCAGCTGGACATTTACTGAGGAAGTGGGTACAGCCCTTAATATTGTTGTTACATTTTTTGGTATAGGCTACTGCGCAAGACAGGCAAGACATATAAGTATGTCAGTTGTTTATGACTTATTGGGTGAAAAAGGCAAAAAAATAATGACATATATAATAACTCTTTTAACGGGACTTATAATGCTTTATGTTGCTTATCTTGGTGTTCAATATACAATAAGTGTTTACAGTTTAGGCCGTGTTACAGCAGCTCTTAGAATTCCGTCTTGGATAACAGTACTTCCGGTGCCTATTGGATTTGCTTTAGGAGCTATTGAATATTTCAGAACATTTTTTATTAACATTAAAGACAGAAAAAACGTACATATTTCAAGTTTATATAAATTAGGCGAAAATGCCGAGGATTATTCTGACAACAATGAAAAGGAGGAGGGTAAATAATGGTAGTAATGTTATTGTTTTTAATGTTCTTCTTCCTTGTACTTAATTTCCCTATGGTTATACCTATGGTAGCTGCACCTCTTGCTGTAGTTTATAACTATATACTTAATATGGACATGGCTATGACTTGTCAGCAGCTTATAGCAGGTGTTTCATCAACTGTTCTTCTTTCAGTTCCTATGTTTATTTTAGCTGCTGATATTATGTGTGCCGGACAAACAACCAAAAGACTTCTTGACCTTGTAGAAACATTTGTTGGACATATTCATGGTGGTATGGCTATTACTACTGCTGCTACATGTACAATTTTCGGTGCTATTTCAGGCTCAACACAGGCAACAGTTGTTGCTGTAGGTAAGCCGATGAGAGGCAGACTTTTACAGCTTGGCTATAACGACGGTGCAAGCTCTGCACTTATAATTAGCTCAGCTATTATAGCGCTTCTTATACCGCCAAGTATTTCGATGATTATGTATGCCGTTGTTACAGGTTCATCAGTAGGCGATTTGTTTATAGCCGGTGTAGGCCCTGGAATATTTATGTTTATCTGTTTTTCAATATACAGTTTCTTTTATGCTAAACATGTTAATATTCCTAAGCTTAAAAAAGCTACCTGGTCTGAAAGATTGGCTGCTCTTAAAAAAGCTATTCTTCCTCTTGGCTTCCCTGTAATAATATTTGCTGGTATTTATTCCGGTATGTTTTCACCTACAGAGGCAGCAGCCATTGCGGTGCTTTATGCCCTTATACTTGAGCTTATAATTTACCGCTCAATTAAAATTACTGATTTATACAGAATTTCATTAAGCACAGCTGTTGTTACATGTGCTGTATTTATACTTGTTGCTGGCGGACAGCTTTTCTCATGGGTTATTTCTTATGCTCAGATACCGCAGATGCTTACATCTGTTATTTTAGGAACAGACCCTTCGGCAATCAGAATACTTGTTACAGTAACCGTATTCTTTTTTATAGGCTGTATGTTTGTAGATTCACTTGTTGTAATAATTATACTTTCCCCTATATTCTACCCTGTAGCAATGCAGGCAGGTATCGACCCTATACACCTTGGAATAGTTATTACACTTCAGGCAGCAGTTGGCTCAATATCACCGCCTTTCGGCTGCAACATTTTTACAGCCTGCGCTATATTTAATAAACCATATATTGAGATTGTAAAAGGCCTTCCGCCTTATATAATTATGTGCATTATAATTTCAGCTGTAGTAATTCTTTTCCCTCAGCTTTCACTTTTCCTTCTTTAAGAAAGGCGGGATATGATGTTTGACATAAAAGAAGAAGTTTTAAAACATGAAAGTGAACTAATAGCCCTGCGCCGCGATTTTCACCAAAATCCGGAGCTTGGATATCATGAATTCAGAACATCAAAAATTGTATCTGATTACCTTAAAAATTTAGGCATGGAAGTTAAAAATGTAGCCAAAACCGGTGTTGTAGGACTTTTAAGAGGCGAAGGAGGCCCAGGCAAAACGATACTTTTAAGGGCTGATATGGATGCGCTTCCTGTAGAGGAGAAAACTGGCCTTCCTTTTGCATCAAAAACACCTAATGTGATGCATGCCTGCGGACATGACGGACATACGGCGATACAGCTTATAGTAGCTAAAATACTTTCTGAGCATAAAAATGAGTTTAAAGGTTCAGTTAAATTTGTTTTCCAGCCAAACGAAGAAGAAGCCGGAGCTCTTGATATGATAAACGAAGGTATACTTAAGTCACCTAAGGTAGACGGTGCCTGCGCTCTTCATTTGTGGAGTCCTGTGAAATCCGGCAGAATAGGCCTAAGTTCAGGCCCTGTGCTGGGCACAACTGAGGAGTTTGAACTTAAAATATTGGGAAAAGCGGGGCATACATCTACACCGCATACGGCAAAAGATGCACTTTTAGGTGCAGCGAAAGTTGTAGATGCTGTTCAGAGTTTAGGTACAAGAGAATTTGACCCACTGCTTCCAATAGCTGTAATGTTTGGAAAGATACACGGCGGCAGTGCACGAAATGTAATTACTGACTGTGTTGAACTGGGAGGAACAATACGTTTCTTGTTCCCTGACGAAGCGGTTAATAAGCCTAAAGTTTTAAGCGCTTTTGAAAGAATAATAAAAGGCACTTGTGACGCTTTGGATTTAACTTATGAGCTTAAATTTATACCGAGCAATCCTTCGCTTATTAACGCGCCGGAAATGGTAAGTATTATTAAAGAAGCAGCTGAGGAAACTTACGGTGTTAAGGATAATATTGATGAATTTAAGAGCTTAGCCGGTGAGGACTTTGCTGAAATAAGCCAAAGAGTGCCTTCTGTTATGACCTTTGTAGGTATTTATAACGAGGAGAAAAAGAGCTGCTATCCGCATCACCATTCCAACTTTGATATTGATGAGGATATGATGAAATATGGTGTTGAGCTTCAGACAAGAGCAGTGCTTAAATTCTTAAATGATTAATTTTTAGGGAGGATAATTTTATGAAGAAAAAACTTTTATGCTTAGCTGTAGCAGTAACAGTATTGGCAGGTTTGGCAACAGGCTGTGCAAGAGGTTCAATGACAGGTGCAAATAACACAGCATCAGGATCTGGTGAATCAACAGGACAGGAAACATATACTTGGAGAATGGCTCATGAGGAGTACACAGGCGATATGCAGGACGTTTACTGTAAGGAGTTTGCAGAAAAGCTTAATGAAAAATCAGACGGCAGAATTAATC
>CALWHR010000112.1 GCA_944380455.1 uncultured Clostridia bacterium | reverse complement strand
AGTTTCAACAACAAGTTTCTTAAACTCAGGTGTATATTTTTTGTTTGCTATTCCTTTTGGCATAAAAAATCACCCCATTTGTTATTTAGTATATCATACTGTCTAACAAATGGGGTGCATTTCATTTATAAGACGGCTTTTTTATTAAATATTATTCTTCTTCATCTTCTTGCCAAAGCTCGTTAAAAACTTCAGAAACCTTTTCAAACTCATCATCATCTTCAATAAGGGCAAGCTCTATATCATCACCGTTCTCGCTGTAACGGTAAATAAGAACTGTATCGTCCTCTTTAGGCAAAAGAGCGATATATTCTGTTCCCTCTACATCAAAAACACCTATAATGCCGCATTCAAGTTCTGTGTCATCATCAAGTGTGAGTGTCATTGTTTCCATTTCTTCCATTACTTCTTCATCATGGTCGTGGCAGCCGCAGCCGCATTTCATATCTTCGCTCATAAACTGTCTCCTTAATAAGAATAACTTATAGATACATTTTTCTACAATGATAATATAACAAAAAAACTATGTGTTTGTATATAGGCAAAACTACTTATTTCCGCACTTTCGCATTGTTTGATTTTGCTTTATTTCCAGGTTTGGCAGTTTTTTCAGCATCTGCAAGACTGCCATAAGACATTTCCCTGGCTTTAATTGTAATGCCGAGCTCTCTTTCATATTTATTAATCCACTTTTTCTCAAATGGTGAAATAAGAGAAATCACAATGCCTTCTTTTCCTCCGCGTCCTGTTCTTCCGGCTCTGTGCTGATAGAACACAGCTTCTTCCGGTATGTCAAGATTTATAACCATGTCCACACCCTCAAAGTCCATTCCGCGGGCTGTAATGTCAGAAGAAATAAGCATGTTTATTCTTCCGCTTCTAAAATCATCAATAGCTTTTCGCCTTTCGTTTTTCTTGGCTTGGCCGTATATCCCGCCTGCCAAAAGGCCGTGGAAACGCAGTTTTTCGACTAACTCATCTATCTGCTGAGTATCATTTATAAAAAGCATAACCTTTTCAGGTTTAAGACCGGCCATTATTTTTCTTACCTGTACAATTTTGTCGCGCCTCTGGCAAACAATATAGTAATGTTTAATTCCTTCTGGTATTTCATCTGTTCCCTGTGCCATAACAGGCTCACGCATAAATTCTTCTGCCTGCTTAACAGTATTTTTATCCAAAGACGCCGATAATATAACTGTCTGGCGGCTGTCTTTTAATGTTGTTTTTATAACCTGCCTTACACCGTCAATGTTAGTACTGTCAAGCATTCTGTCGGCTTCGTCAATAACAACAATTTTAACAGTATGTGCCTGTATTTTTCTTTTTTTAATAAGGTCAAATATCCTGCCCGGAGAGCCAATAACTATCTGCGGTTTGTCTTTAAGCTTTTCAATCTGGCGTGTTATGTTTGCCCCGCCTATTATAAGAGCACTTTTTACATTCATATCAGTATTTTTGCTTAAAAACTCCGCCTGATTGTGTACCTGAGATGCAAGCTCATGAGTAGGTGTTAATATAATAGCCTGAGTGCTTCTTAAAGCAGTGTCAACTGCCATAAAAATAGGCAGAAGGTATGCCAGAGTCTTTCCTGAGCCTGTCTGCGACCTGGCTATAACATCTTTCTTATCCAGCATAAGTTTTATAACGCTTTCCTGCACTTTTGTAGGCTCTGTAATCCCCTGTTTACTCAAAGCATTTATAAGCCTTTGGTCTATATCCAAATCATTAAAAGTCATTTGTATACCTCCTTTCGTTTTGTCCACATAAAAACTCCATCCTGCCGGTGTTTACACACAATTTATATTAAGCTGTTAACAGAATACCAGAAACTACGGCTCTTTGTCTACAAAAAATAAGCTCTAAAAAGTATATGCCAAATAAATTGACCGAATCATCTGCTTAGTGTATACTTAAATCATTCCTTGCAGTCCGCAAAACAATCTTACAGGAAGTGATAATTATACTTTTATTAATATGTGTTACGGCAGTTATCTGTTTTTCGCTTATGGATTTTTTCGGTGTAAAAATCCATATTCAAAAACAGTACAGAACATCACCATATCTAAGGCGCTACCAAATAAAAAACGGGGTGCTGGAATTTATTTTTGCCTTATGCGGAATATTTTATATATTTGAAGAAAAAATTCCAATTAAAGAAAACTCAATTCTTTATATTGCAGTTGGTTTTTTAATGATTGCCGTAATAATACTTATAGGTCTTAATTCCAGAGCCTTCATAAAAAACTCTCAGAAATCAATTGAAAAACAACTATAAAAAGCCTTCTTGTTTTTTATTTAAGAAGGCTTTTTATTTTTAATATTTTTATTCCTGTCTTAAAACAAGTTCACTCTCGTTAAAATACTCTCTTATTCCGTCAAATATTGCCCAAGCTGTTTTAAGCCTGTATTCTTCTGTATTAAGCTTTTGCTCCTCGTCTGGATTAGACAAAAATCCGCACTCTATAATAACAGACGGTATTTCGGTATTTTTTATTATGTAATAACTCGTATTTTCTTTTGCAGTCCTTTTATTCTTTTCATCAAGGGCACTGACAAGGCTTTCCTGAATATTTTCAGCTAATGCTTTTCCGCCGTCAGAGTCTTTATAATAAAATGTCTGCGCTCCTTTAATACTTGCAGAAGTATAGGCATTTTGATGTATGCTAATCATTATATCCGCATTGCTCTCATCTACAATGCTAATACGCTTTTTCATATCTTCGGATTTTGTTTCACCTAAAGCCTCATCGGAATTTCTTGTAAAATATACATCTGCTCCCGCTTCTTCCAAAAATAAGCATAGTTTTTCCGCTATGTCCATATTTATGTCTTTTTCATTCATTCCATGTTTTCCTGTTTTACCCGGGTCCCAGCACCCGTATTTTAAAACACGCTAAAACCTCCAGTGTATATTTAAGCTTCTTTCCCCGCTATTCAAACTTCCTGCTTCCACCCTGCTTATAAAACTGTTTATTATACTAAAGCTGATATTTTCTTTTATATCTCTTAAAACTTTGCTGAACATTTCATAATCTATACAGCAGATTTTTTCTTTCTGTAATTCAAAAAACGTAATATCGTTTTCTGCTTTCTGCTTTATAAGTTCAAAACTTTCACTGCTAAGCTTTCCTTCGCCAAAATCCATATAAGCCATAACCAAAGCATTTTTAGCCATATTTGATTTTCTAACCGCTTCTTGTGCAGTCACTTCATATTCCTGCTGTATATATTCACTGTATTTTCTCCAAATTCTGTCTGTATCGGCATAGTCGTCTATAATCCGGCATACAGAATTTTTAATCGCTTTTTCTACTTCAGCGTATTTAACTGACTTCATCTCACATCCACTTTTTCTGGCGCTCTTTGGACATCTGAGATATATTACTCCATGGCAGTTATTTATATTAAGCCTGCTGCCGCAGTTACTGCAGTAAACTTTTCCTGCTAAATCTGCACAGGCTTTCGCTTTTAACGGTTTTTTTTGCCTTAGCGCCATTATTTCAGCTACCTTTTTAAAAATAGAATCATCAATAATACCCTTGTGACAGTTTTCAACCACTATCCATTCATCAGGCGGTGTAAGGACTATTTTCCGGCTTTTATAGCTCACCTTTTTTTCTCTCCCCTGTATAAGCGCTCCGGTATATGTTCTGTCCTTTAAGATTTTTCTTACTGTGCTTGTGCTCCAAATTCCGGCATTTTCTTTTTTCACCGCAGGATTAAAATAGTTAATTCCCAAACTCTGCTTGTATTCGTATGGAGTTTTAATTTTGTCTTTTGTAAGTTCACAGCATATCTCTTTAATCGACACACCTTTGCAGTACTGGTTAAAAATTCTTTTAACAACTTCTGCAGGCTCAGGGTCTATTTCAAGTTTTCTGCTGTCGCCGCTTTTAAGCCTGTAACCATAAGGACACCAGAAACCCAAATACTGACCGTTTCTTTTTTTTATATTAAGCGCAGCTTTTACATTTTCTGATATATCCTCACAATACCATTCGTTTATAAGTCCGTTTATCTGTCTGGCTTTTTTTCCGTACCTGTCAAAATTATCCGCATTGTCAACTACTCCTATAAACCGGATTTTCCAAATAGGAAATAAATTATGTATGTATCTTTCCACAGTTTCCATATCCCTTGAAAATCTCGACTGATTTTTGCATATAACAATATCAAATTTACCTTTTTGCGCATCATTTATAAGCCTGTTAAAATCCGGCCGGCTGTTGTCAAGACCCGAATAATCGTCATCACAGTATATGTCATAAATTTCCCATTTCATTTTTAAACAATATTCGGTTAAAAGCATTTTCTGGTTGGTTATGCTTTCACTTTCATCAAAATACCCGTCATCTCTTGAAAGCCGGCAATAAACAGCGGCTTTTAAAACACCGTTATTTTCCACTCAGCATACCTCCCCAATACTCTTTTATAATACTTATTAAAATATCATCAAACACTTGAACTCTTTTTAATTCGTCTTGGGAAATATAAATATTTATCATCTCAAACCTGTTTTCTGCCAAAACAAATACCTTCTTAATTTTTTGTTATAATATTTTGTATGTAAATAAAAAAAATATAATTACAAAAAAACAGCACGGAAATATTTTAAAAATATATCCGCACTGTTTAAATTCTTTTTAAATACTATCAGCTGAGAGCATAAACCTTTTTATACTCATCATACATCTGTTTAAACTCAGCATCTCCGCTATCTTTTATGTCGGTAATATAACTATGAGTATCAAAGCTTCCCCTGTTAACCTCTATAATAGCAAGCGCCACATTAGAGCAGTGGTCAGCAATACGCTCGTAATTATTTATTAAATCAGAAAGCACAAAACCAAGCTCTATTGTACATTCGCCTATTTTAAGCCTTTCAACATGCCTGTTTTTAATTATTCTTGTAAGGTCGTTTACCACCTGCTCCAAAGGTTCAACTCTCTTCGAAAGCTCTGTATCATTTTTGGCAAATGCCTCAACAGAAACATCAACTATCTTTCTAACAGCTTCCTCAAGTACATTCAGTTCAATCTTAGCTTCGCTTGAAAATGTAATAGACTTGCTTTTCATTTCCTGCGCCGCTTCCTTAATATTAACCGCATGGTCACTTATACGCTCAAAATCACCTATTGTATGCAGTATTCTTGAAATTTTTCTGCTGTCATCATCTGACATATCTTTGTTTGAAAGTTTAACAAGATACGTACCTAAAACGTCTTCGTATTTGTCAACTTCCTTTTCCAATTCTTCTATATCATATATTTTTTTCTCATCATAGTTTTTAATTACTGATATAGCTTCTTCAATAGCCACCTGCGCTGTTTTAGCCATTTTAACAGCCATAGACTCACTTTGTCCTACAGCAACAGTAGGGGCAGCAAAAAATCTTTCGTCAAGTACAATACTCTCCTGTACCTTTTCATTTTTGTCTTTAACAGTTATGCATGCCAGTTTAACTAATAATTTGGAAAATGGCAACATAACAGCTGTAGCTACAACATTAAATAAAGTATGCACCTGCGCAATACCCATTTTAGTAACAGGCTCATTTATAAAATCAAATCCAATAGCAGCCTTTAAAACATAAAACAATATAAGGAATACTATAACACCTATAATATTAAAGTATAAATGTACCGCAGCAGCTCTTTTAGCGCCTTTGTTAGCGCCTATAGATGATAAAATAGCGGTTATACATGTACCTATATTCTGACCCATAATAATAGGTATAGCATTGCCGAAAGTAATCGCTCCGGTAACAGAAAGAGCCTGCAAAATACCTACAGAAGCCGATGATGACTGGATAATAGCTGTAAGTATAGCACCTGCCAGTATACCAAGAACTGGATTAGTAAACAGTGTGAAAAGTCTTGTAAATTCCGGCACATTGGTAAGTGGCTCAACGGCATTTGACATCTGATCCATGCCAAACATAAGCACAGCAAATCCTAAAAGTATAGTACCGATATTTTTCTTTTTGTCGCTTTTGGCGCTCATAAAAAGTATGATACCAATAACTGCAAGAAGCGGTGTAAAAGATGTAGGTTTAAGCAACTGCATCATTAAGCTGTCACCGCTTATTCCGGAAAGGCTCAGTATCCATGCAGTAACTGTTGTACCAACATTTGCGCCCATTATAATTCCTACCGCTTGCCTGAGCTCCATAATGCCGGCATTAACAAAACCTACCACCATAACCGTTGTGGCAGACGAGGACTGAATAACAGCTGTTACGCCAAGTCCCAAAAGAAAACCTTTAACAGGATTATCAGTAAGCTTTTCAAGAAGAACCTGTAATTTGTTTCCAGCCTGTCTTTCAAGTCCCTTACCCATTACATCCATTCCAAAAAGGAACATGGCAAGTCCGCCAAAAAGGGATAGTACTCCAAAAATATCCATTTTAAACCCCCGTTTAATATTTACTAATTAATGACAATATTCTGTTATTTACTCATACTTATTTTACTTTAAACAAAAAACTGTATAAAGCACAGTTTTGTAAAATAAATGTTAAATCTATGTAAAATTCAAAAAGGGCTATAATAAACTTTTAGATTTATTATAGCCCTTTAATTATATTTTAACTCATAAACTGTTAAAAATTTCCTTAGTCAACACATTTAAAAACGATAGTAACTGTTGTGCCTTTGCCCAAAGTGCTTTGCATGCTTATTTTGGCATCATGTATAGCCGCTCCATGCTTAACAATTGAAAGGCCAAGACCAGTTCCCCCTATTTCTTTTGAATGGCTTTTATCTACTCTGTAAAATCTTTCAAAAACCCGTTCCTGTTCATCATAAGGTATGCCTATACCAGTATCAGTTACAGAAAAAACAGCATTGCCGCCTTTTTTAACAAGAGTAATATCAACTCTTCCGCCTTCTTTATTGTATTTAACAGCATTGTCGCAAAGATTAAATGCTATTTCCTCCAGTATCGACGGTATACCGCTTACTGTACAGCTTTCTGTCAGCAGATTAACTGAAATATTCCTATTTTTAGCTTCCTGTAAAACAGCCTGTGCCGCTCTTTTGGCTGTTTCCTGCAGATTTACATTAACCTTTTCACTTGTAAAGCTGTTTTCGTCCATTTTAGAAAGACGCAGTATATCGCCCACAAGGGTAATAAGCCTTTGAGCCTCTTTATATATATTCTCGGCAAAGTGTGGTATATCCTCCGGCTTTATAAGGCCGTTTTTCATTATTTCAGCTGTTCCCGAAATAGTAGTAAGAGGTGTTTTAAGCTCATGAGATACATTAGCCGTAAACTCCCTGCGGAAAGACTCTCTTTCTTCTTTTTCAGAAACATCAAGTATAATTATAACTGCACCTATTACTTTGCTGTCCTGATGCACAGGGTTAGCCAAAAGATGGTATGTTTTTTCTTCCATCTTCATTATCTGCTCATTGTGTTTTCCGTTTAAAGCAAGGTCAATAGCCTTACAGAAACTTTCGCTTCTGTTAAGCTCCAGTACATTTTTATTTTCAACATTGTTTTTAATACCTAAAAGGTTTAAAGCACTCTGGTTATGCGAAAGTATCTTTGCCAGATTATCAACTACAAGAAATCCTTCGCTCATATTTTCAGTAATAGTGCTGAATTCTTCTCTCTGCCGTTTAAGTTCTCTCATATTTTTTGAAATTTCCCTGTTCTGATGGGCAATACGTTTTAAAAGCGGTGTAATTTCATCGTAAGAAACAGCATTTTCCGGATGCTCCAAATCAATTTCATTTAAAGGCTTAACTATTCTTTTAGAAACATTGTACGTTATAACAGCAGAAATTATAAAAGCCGCAAATAAAACCACAAGCAGCGGCCTTGTCATTCCTAAAAGTATTATCCAGATTGAATGCTGTGTAGCAGAAACCCTTATAACAGAACCGTCTGCAAGCCTAAGAGCATAATATATGGTTTTTTCCGAAAGTGTATTTGAATACCTAACACTTCTTCCCACGGAAGACTCTACAGCCTCTTTAAACTCAACACGGTCGGAATGATTATCCATCTGTGCCGGGTCTGCCGCATTATCATACAGCACTGTTCCGTCACTGTCTATCCATGTAACCCTGTGGCTTTTATTGTTTAAGCCTTCCAGATAATCCATGCCCTGCATCTCAACTCCACGGGCAATGTATACCGCTTCCTGGGATAATTCATTTGTATACTGTTTGTCAAAATACGTGTAAAGCACTCCCATTATTACAGCTATACATGATATAACCATAAAAATGGCAACGCTTACAGTTGCCCTGAAAATTCGGCTTTTCAACCGTTCTCGCCTCCTATGCGGTATCCCGCCCCTCTTACAGTTTCTATAAGGCCTCCGCATTTGCCCAGCTTCTGCCTGAGTGTTCTTATATGCACATCAACAGTGCGGCTTTCGCCGTCATACTCATAACCCCAAATTTCATAAAGCAGCTGGTCACGGCTGAAAACAAAGCCCTGCTTTTTAATCATAAGGCATAAAAGGTTAAACTCTTTAATTGTAAGCGTTACATTTTTACCGCCAACCTTAACAATATGCTTTGCTGGATTAACATACAGCTCCCCAAGCTCATAAAATTCATCCGAACTGTCATCAGCCTTTTTTACGCGCCTTAAAATAGCCTTAACCCGGCTGACCAGCTCCATCATTCCAAAAGGCTTTGATATATAATCGTCAGCTCCGCCGTCAAGGCCTACAACTTTGTCATACTCAGTGACTTTGGCTGTAAGTATAATAACAGGCAGGTTTTCAGTTTCCGGCTTGCTTCTAAGCTTTTTAAGTATGCTTAATCCGTCCTCTTCCGGCAGCATAATATCCAAAAGCACCAAATCCGGCAGTTCCTCATTTATTTTCTTCCAGAAAAGGGAAGGCTTTGCAAAGCCTTCCGCTTCCAGACCGGAATTATTAAGTGTATAATTTACAAGTTCTCTTATGCTTGTGTCATCTTCCAGAATGTAAATCATATTTCTCCCTTTCTGTGAGTGCCCGTAAGCGAATACTCAACCCACTCAGCTATATTTACCGCATGGTCTCCTATACGCTCAATATATTTGGCAATCATCAAAATGTCAATATAATCTTTGCTTCTTTCCTTATCTTCGCTGACAGCCTTAATAAGCTCATCTTTAATTTTATCAAAGCCGCTGTCAACTTCATCATCCAAATTAATAACTTCTTCCGCAAGGGCAGAATCTTTCTGTACAAAAGAATCAACACTTTTTGTAACCATTTTAAGAGCGGTCTGTGACATAGCTTTAATATGTACTTTATTTTCAAAATCCATGTTTTCCAAATTAACAGCAATATCCGCTATGTCCTGGGCCTGGTCTCCGATTCTTTCCATATCCGAAATCATTTTTATAGCTGATGATATAAGCCTTAAATCTCCGGCTACAGGCTGCTGGCGCAGTATAAGCTTCATACATAAATCTTCTATATCACGCTCTTTGGCGTCAATTTCCTTTTCCAGTTTATTGGCAACTGCTGCCCTGCTTTTGTCGTGAGTAAAGTATACATCAAGGGCTGATGTAACAGCTCTTTCACAAAGAGCACCCATTTTTATAAGCTCTGTATTAAGATAGCTTAACTCATCATCAAAATGTGACCTAATACTCATATCAGCCGAACCTCCCTGTTATATAATCCTCTGTTCTTTTGTCCTTAGGCATTGAAAATATTTTATCTGTTGAGTCCATTTCAACCATTTCGCCTAAAAGGAAGAAAGCCGTTTTATCGGAAATTCTGGCTGCCTGCTGCATATTATGAGTAACCATTATAATAGTATAATTCTTTTTAAGCTCCATAGCAAGCTCTTCTATTTTTGATGTAGAAATAGGGTCAAGGGCACTTGTTGGTTCATCCATTAAAAGCACTTCCGGCTCAACAGCCAATGCTCTTGCTATGCAAAGCCTCTGCTGCTGGCCGCCGCTCATGCCTAAGGCGCTTTTTTTAAGCCGGTCTTTTGCCTCGTCCCAAATAGCCGCATCTCTTAATGACTTTTCCACTATATCATCAAGCTTTACCTTAGAATGTATACCGTGGGTTCTTGGACCGTAAGCTATGTTGTCGTAAATACTCATGGCAAAAGGATTAGGCTTTTGGAAAACCATGCCTACTCTTTTTCTCAAAGTATTAACATCCATTTTGCCATAAATATCCTCGCCGTCAAGAGTAACCTTACCCACTATTTTACAGCCTTCAACAAGGTCATTCATTCTGTTTAAAGATTTTAAAAGTGTACTCTTTCCACATCCTGAAGGGCCTATAAAAGCCGTAATTTCTTTTTCTTTTATACCCATGTTTATATTTTTCAAAGCTTTAAAATTACCGTAGTATAAATCAAGGTTTTCAACCCTGAACTTATCTTCTGTTTTATTTGCAGTATTATCCATTTTATCACCTCTTAACCCATGTTTATCTGTTCTTAACAATAGTTTTTGCCAGTTTAGATGAAACAGCGTTTATAACAATAACCATAATAAGAATTATAACAGCAGTAGCATATGCCTGTTCCATATATAAGCCTTCTGTAAGAAGCGAATACATATGTACAGCAAGAGTTCTTGTAGATGAGAAAATATCATTAGGTACAGCCGCTTTTGTTCCTGCTGTAAATATCAGTGCTGCTGTTTCGCCCACTATACGCCCTGTACTTAATACAATTCCAGAAAAAATACCTGGTATAGCAGAAGGCAGTACAATTCTGAAAACCGTTCTAAGTTTTCCTGCACCAAGGCCAAAACTTCCTTCTCTGAACGAATCCGGAACAGCTTTAAGAGCTTCCTCTGTTGTACGCATAATAGTAGGCAGAACCATTATGGCAAGTGTAAGCACACCGCCTATAAATGTATACCCCCATTTAAAAGATGAGGCAAACATAAGAAAACCGAAAAGACCGTATACAATAGACGGAATTCCTGCAAGTGTTTCAGTTGTAATACGTACAACAGATACCAGTTTACTTCCTTTTTTAGCATATTCTACAAGGTAAACCGCCGAAAAAACACCTACCGGCACAGCTAAAATAAGTGTTGCAAATGTCATAAGGAATGTATTTATTATAGAAGGCATCATTGAAACATTTTCTGTAGTATATTCCCATGCAAAAAGCTCAGGCTTAATGTTTGGTATGCCTTTTACAAATATATAACCAATCAGCAGTAAAAAAACAAATATTGTTATAAGCGCTGCAAGGCTTACAAGAGCTAAAAGGAAAAACGAAAAAGGTCTGTTCTTATAGCTGTTGGCGCGGTCTTTCAGCGTCACTTTATTTATAGCCTCAATTTTAAGGCTCATATCCTGCGGAGTAAAGTTTTCCTCAGGCAGATTTCCTGCAGCTTCCATTTTTATCTCTCCTTTTTAATAACAGAAAATAAAAGATTTATTATAAGTATAAACACAAAAAGCACAACGCCTGTTCCTATAAGCGCCTGCCTGTGAAGACCAGAAGCATATCCCATTTCCATAACAATATTTGATGTCATGGTTCTTACACCGCTTAATACTGATGCAGGAATAATAGTCTGGTTTCCGGCAACTATAATAACCGCCATTGTTTCGCCTATAGCTCGGCCTACACCAAGAATAACACCGGCTAATATACCGCTTTTAGCCGCCGGTACAACAGCTCTGAAAACTGCCTGCTCATGGGTATCACCAAGGGCAAGAGCTCCCTCATAATAGCTTTCCGGTACACTTCTTATGGCGTCCTCAGAAACGCTTATTATAGTAGGCAGTATCATAATACCTAAAAGCAGTGATGCCGTAAGCACACCCTTGCCGTTTGTGCCGAATATTTCCTGTATAACAGGCACTATAACAACAAGTCCGAAAAATCCATATACAATAGAAGGTATTCCGGCAAGAAGTCCTATAGCCGGCTTCATTACGGAATATAATTTTTTAGGACAGAACCTTGCCATAAATACTGCGCAAAGCACTCCTACAGGCACACCTACAACAATAGCGCCTGCTGTTACATATATGCTACCTATAATCATAGGGAAAATTCCATAGTAACCATTAGACGGTTTCCATGTCATGCCGAAAAGGAATTTAAAAATTCCTATCTCGGCAATAGCCGGTACACCGTTTACAAACATGAAAAAGCAAATAAGTATTGTAGATAATATAGACACACAGGCTGCTATAAGAAATACAAACTTCATTAAGCTTTCTCTTACTCCACTCATAATTTACTCAAACCTCATTTCCTTCAGCTATCTCTCCAACATTAGATGCAATTACTCTTGGTCCGTAAGGGAAATTTCTAAGCATATCTCTTGATGTAACCCCTGTAAGCACAAGACATGTATCAAGACCGGTTTCAATTCCGGCTATTATGTCACTGTCCATTCTGTCACCTATAATAGCGGCTTCCTCAGAGTGTACATTAAGCATTCTTAAAGCCGTGCGCATAATAAGCGGATTAGGCTTTCCAACAAAATACGCCTTTTTGCCGGAAGCTATTTCAATAGGCGATATAAGGCTTCGGCAGGCTGGCACAAGGCCGAACTCCATTGGCCCAGTAGTATCAGTGTTTGTTCCTATAAGTTTTGCGCCGTTATTTACAAGTGTAACGGCTTTTACTATTTTGCTGTAGTTGTAGCTGTCTGTTTCGCCCACTACAACATAATCGGGATTTCTGTCATTGGTAGTAATTCCGGCGTCATAAAGAGCATTAAGCAATCCGCCTGCGCCTATAACATATGCACTTGCATTAGGATTCTGGCTTTTAATAAAAGCTGCTGTTGCAAGGCCGCTGGTGTAAAATCTGCTTTCATCAACTTCAATACCCATATTAGCAAGCTTTTGCTGATATTCCTTAGGTGTAAGCTGGCTGGAATTAGTAAGGAAAACAAAGTTTTTGTTTTCACTGTAAAGCCAGTTAACAAATTTTGTTACACCCGGCAGTATCTTGTTGCCGTGATATATAACACCATCCATATCACAAATAAAACCTTTTTTATTTCTAAGCTGCTGCAAATAAACACCTCTATCTTTAAAACACTTTTTTCAATAAATAAAGCCCTCAGATAAAAACTACCTTCAGGCTTTAGCTCTTTAAAAAATACCGCACTTTTGGCAGAGCCGTTTTATCGGATAAAAGCCTGAAAGGTTTTTGCCATGTGCGGCATATTAAGTTTAAATTATTTAAATCAGTTTAATTCAGACCAGTCAGTAACAGCACCTGTAAATATGTCTTTAACCTGTGAGGACTCAAGAGCTGAAATTGGGTTTTCGTTGTTAACTATAATTGCAATACCGTCCATAGCTATAACCTGGCCTACAGCGCCCTGTGCTGTTTCTTCTTCTTTAATCTCTCTTGAAGCCATACCTATATCGCAGATACCTTCAATAGCTGATGTAACACCTGTTGTTGAGTCAGACATCTGAACTTCGATTTCTACATTAGGATTAATTGCTTTGTAAGCCTCAGCAAGCTTTTCCATAACAGGAGTAACTGATGATGAGCCTGCTACTGTAACTTTGCCGCTTACATCTCCGCCTGCAAAAGCGCCTGTTGAACCGTTGCTTACATAGCCGTTTTCCTCAACTACAGCCTGTCCTTCATCACTCATAATATAGTTTATAAAGTCCTGAGCTGTTTCACTTACATCGCTTTTTGTTACAATGTTAAAAGGTCTTGCTACTTTATATGTACCGTTTTTAATGTTATCTACTGTAGCCTCTGTACCGTCAATCTGAAGGGCTTTTACAGAATCGTTAAGTGAGCCAAGTGAGATATAACCAATAGCTGCTGGATTTCCTGCTATTGTTGTCATCATAACTGCTGTTGAGTTTGTAATTTCGGCTGTGTCAACTGTTTTGTCTACTTTGTTGCCGCTTTCGTCTTTTTCTTCAACGCCCATAAGCTCAATAAAAGCGCCTCTTGTACCTGAGCCGTCTTCTCTTGATACTACAGATATAGCACCTGACATACCCTCTGTGCTTTCACCTGAAGCTGCTGCTGAGCTTTCAGCTGATGCTGCTGATGTAGAAGCAGATGCTGCTGAGCTTTCCTCGCTAGTTGAGCTGCTTGAGCATCCTGCTAAAGAAGCTGCAACACATAATGCTGCCATACTTAACGCTATTAATTTTTTCATGATTAAATTCTCCTTTTTCATTCATACTGATTTATAACTTTTGTTTGTTACAGGTATTATTATAAAAACCAAAAGTAAAATCCGATACCACGGTGTTGTTAAATGTATGTAAAAGAAAAAAAATTAAATTCATCAAAACAAAATAAATGTTAAATTTAACTTTTAATCCAAGCATTAATTTAACATTTAACATAATAACCCCTATAATTTTTTATCTGCGTGCTTAAAAATACGGCTCCCAGCCCCCGTGTCCTGCATCAATAACAACAATGCGGTTATTAAGCGGCATATAAACAGCCGTGCTTTTTTTAACGGATACGGCATTTAAAAGCCCTGCGCAAAAAACCGCTGCCGATAATGTAAAAACAAAAAAAGCTTTCTTATTATATAAATTCAATTAAAAGCACCCCCTTAAATCAATTTATTCAAAAATAAGGCTGGGTATTATTGATTTTTTATTAACAGAGTCTTATAATTAAACTGTATTGTTGCAATACGGTACATATATAAAGGAGGACAAATCAAATGAAATTACTTGAACTCAAAGACTCTATTAAGAATCTTATTATCGAAGTAGAAGACGGCATAGCTGTTGTTACAATGAACAGACCAAAAGCAAATGCTTTAAACA
>CALWHR010000111.1 GCA_944380455.1 uncultured Clostridia bacterium | reverse complement strand
AAACCGCTTAAGCGGTAGTTGAGAGCGAAAGCGGTTGGCAGACTGATTCAAGGAGCCTTAAGGCTCCGGCAAGTACCATGCCCTTATAGGGCAGAGCAAACTACCCGCTAAGCGGGTAGTTTTGGTTTATATTTGTTAAAAAAGCCGCTTAAAGCGGCAGATGAAAAATCATTTACAGGGTTTTAAAAGAGTTTTCATGAGGTTCTGGATAGGTTTTGGCAGAGTTAACTACAAAATAAATGACTGTTATAATCAGTATTTTTTCATTATGTGCTTAAATATTATCCTGCCGCCTATAATTTGAAATGCCATATAACCTGCCAGATAAAAAACGAAAATATTTCCGTTTTCTAAGATTTCCAAAGAATCGAGAACAGAAAAGACTACCATTGAAAAAGATATTATGCAGAGCCCAGCAACATATAAGTACATTGCCGTTTTGCAGCGAATTAAATTTTTCATTTCGTCATGGAGTTCTATCTGCTCTTTTTCAAGTTTTTCTTCATAAATGGCTTTATTTTTAGGAGATGACCAGTAAAAATATTTGCATGTCATTAGAATTCCGGGACCTATACATGCGCCGGCAAAGCCAAAAAGCAGAGAATTAATTTTTGTTTGGGTAAACAGTGCAGTTAGAAGAAAAACAATTCCTACTAAAACATATACTATGCCGGTTATTAAATGACTCTTTTTCATTTTTTTGTCCCCCTCTCATATATAAAAATTTCTTCTATTGATTTTTGGAAGAAGTCAGAAATTGCAAAAGCCAGTTCCAAAGACGGATTATATTTGCCATTTTCAATAGAGCTTATGGTTTGCCTTGATACACGAAGTATTTTTGCCAGTTCATCTTGATTTAAGCCCCGTTCCTTTCGCAGCTGTTCAACAAAGTTTTTCAATTAATCACCGCCTTTGACAAGTTTCCTTTACAATTTTATTATAAAGAAAAAGATGCGTTTTGTCAAGTTTACTTTACATTTTTGTATGAAAAAGCGGCACAGAAAGACTGTGCCGTTGGAGAGAAGGAAAAAATTTAGAATATGAATATAGTTTAGATAGGTTAAAATATATTAGATTATATTTCAGCCGAGAATTTTTTTAAGGTCTTCTTCCGGTGTACTTATTGGAGAGATATTGAAGTTTTCAACAAGGTAGTTAAGCACATTAGGAGAGACAAAGGCCGGAAGTGTAGGGCCAAGGTATATGTTTTTAATACCTAAATAAAGGAGTGTAAGGAGTATACAAACTGCTTTCTGCTCATACCATGAAAGAACCATTGAAAGAGGAAGTTCATTTACATCGCAGTTAAATGCTTCTGAAAGTGCAACAGCAACTTTAATTGCGCTGTATGCATCGTTGCACTGACCCATATCCATAATACGGGGAAGGCCGCCTATTGTGCCTAAATCCAAGTCGTTAAAGCGGTATTTGCCGCAGGCAAGGGTTAAAACAACAGAATCCGCAGGTGTTTGTTTTACAAACTCGGTATAGTAGTTTCGGCCTGTTTTTGCTCCGTCACAGCCGCCTACCAGGAAGAAATGCTTTATAGCGCCTGATTTAACAGCGTCTACTACTTTATCGGCAACAGAAAGAACAGTGTTGTGTCCAAAACCTGTTGTTACCTGACTGCCGCCGTTTATACCTGTAAAGGCTTTATCTTCTTTATATCCGCCAAGCTCAAGAGCTTTATTTATTACAGGTGTAAAGTCTTTGTCTTCGCCTATATGAACCATGCCAGGGTATGAAACAACCTCTGTTGTAAATACTCTGTCGCTGTAGCTTTCTTTAACAGGCATTATACAGTTTGTTGTAAAAAGCACAGGAGCAGGGATATTGTCGAACTCTTTCTGCTGGTTCTGCCATGCTGTGCCGAAATTGCCCTTTAAATGCGGATACTGTTTTAAAAGTGGATAGCCATGAGCAGGGAGCATTTCACCATGAGTATAAATATTTATTCCCTTATCCTTTGTCTGTTCCAAAAGCAGTTTAAGGTCGTAAAGGTCATGGCCTGAAATTACTATAAACGGTCCTTTTTCTACTTTTAATGGTACTGTGACAGGTATTGGATTGCCGAATGTTTCTGTATTGGCTTTATCAAGAAGTGCCATACAGCTAAGGTTTATTTTACCGACTTCCATTACAACAGGAAGAAGGGTTTCAATTGTCTGGTTGTCATCGCCTATGGTGTTAAGTGCTTTATATATAAAGTCTGTTACTTCTTTATCTTTGTAGCCAAGAACCATTGCGTGGTAAGCATAGGCCGCCATGCCTCTTATGCCAAAGAGAATAAGGGATTTTAAAGAACGGATATCCTCG
Source organism: uncultured Clostridia bacterium (assembly GCA_944380455.1). GTDB lineage: Bacteria > Bacillota > Clostridia > Lachnospirales > Anaerotignaceae > Neoanaerotignum_A. The sequence continues at coordinate 321 of CALWHR010000111.1, read as the reverse complement.
TTGGCGTGCCAGATAGTTGTTAAGTCATAGTTTTCGCAAGGTGCTGTATTATTATTTTTTGTTATTTCAAGCTTTAAAGAATTTACTTTATCAATTAAAATTTGTATTGTTTCGTCGTTGAAATTTACGTTTGTTACAGTTGTAAAAAGACCTTCAAGCATAATTTTATCTGTTTTATCGTTTATGCAGTTTTGGCAGAGGCTTTTTGAAAGGCCAATAAGTGCACCTGTAAGTTCATCCTGAAGGTTTGCTGTAGATGATTTTTTACCGCATACACCGGCAGATGCCTTACAGCCTGAGCTGCCGGCGGTCTGTTCGCAC
>CALWHR010000110.1 GCA_944380455.1 uncultured Clostridia bacterium | reverse complement strand
TGCTGGAAGCTTTTAAGGAGATAGAAAAATGAAAAGTTTTAACATTGGCGACGTATGCGCCGCGGTAAAGGGCAGTCTTTCAATGTGCGGCATGGAAGAAACTGTTATTAAATCCGTTACTACTGATTCTAGAAAAATTACAGAAGGCTGTCTTTTTATACCTCTTAAAGGTGAAAGATTTGACGGACATGATTTTATAAATCAGGCTTTTGAAAAAGGCGCCGTATGCTGTTTATCAGAAAAAAATATAGATTGCAGCAGTGTTGTTATATATGTTGAAGATACAAGAAAAGCCCTTCTTGATCTGGCATCTTTTTACAGGAGATTATTCGACATTAAAGTTTGCGCCATAACAGGCAGTGTAGGCAAAACAACAACAAAAGACATGATAGCCTCTGTTTTAAGCCAAAAGTATAACACACTTAAAACACAGGGTAATTTTAATAACGATATAGGACTTCCTCTTACTGTTTTTAATCTGGAAGAAGAACATCAAGCGGCTGTTCTTGAAATGGGAATGAATAATTTTGGGGAAATAAGCCGTTTAACAGCAGTTGGCAGACCTGATGTTGCCGTTATTACAAATGTTGGTGTTTCCCATATTGAAAATTTAGGAAGCTGTGAGGGAATACTTAAAGCCAAATGCGAAATATTCGAGTCTATGAACGAAAATGGCATTGCTGTTTTAAATGGCGATAATGATATGCTCGATACTCTTAAAGGCAGAGAAAAGCTTAAAACAATATGGTTTGGTATTGAGGATAAAAGCGGTTTTTATGCTGATAACATAGTTGAAAAGGGCATTGAAGGCGTATCCTGCACAATCCATTATAAAGAAAAGAGTATTGATGTTAATATTTCTGTTCCGGGAAGCCATATGGTGCTTAACGCTCTGGCGGCGGCAGCCGTTGGCTATTGTTTTGGTTTAAGCATGGAAGAAATTAAAAAAGGCATTGAAAGCTTTGTGCCTACAGGCATGAGAATGGAAATTAAAAAAATGCCTTGCGGCGTTACACTTATAAATGATTCATATAATGCCAACCCTGTTTCAACAAAGGCGGCTATAGATGTTTTGGCAAAAAGTGAAGGCATTAAAACTGCCGTTTTGGGGGACATGCTTGAGCTTGGCACATTTGCCGAAAAACTGCATTTTGAAGTAGGCCAGTATGCAGCACAAAAAGGAATAGATAATATAATCTGTATAGGTGAAATTTCTGAAAGCATGTATAAAGGTGCTCTTTCATTAAAAAAAGAAGGAGTGAAATACTTTAAATCGCTTGATGAATTTTTTGAAAATGGTTTTAATGATTTGCTTATAAAGGACAGTACAATGCTTATTAAAGCATCGCATTCAATGGCCTTTGAAAAAATTGCCGAAAGACTGCAAGGGGTGAAATAAAATGGAATTAATGAGGTATTCCATATATGCTGTTATAATTTCTTTTATAGTTGGGGTTATACTTTGTCCGGCGCTTATACCAGTGCTTCACAGGCTTAAATACGGACAGACAGAAAGGACGGACGGCCCACAGAGCCATCTTAAAAAAAGTGGTACGCCTACAATGGGTGGTATTGCAATACTTGGTGCACTTTTAATATCAAGTATGTTTTTTGTACGCAACAATAACGACGGCCTTGTGGTGCTTGTTGTAACTGTTGCTTTTGGAATAATAGGCTTTATAGATGACTATATTAAAGTAGTTAAAAAACGCTCTCTTGGTCTTAGGGCATACCAGAAAATAGTGCTTCAGTTTATTGTTTTTGTATTCTTTGCTTACTACATTTATAAAACAGGTGTTGGTACAAAAATTTATATTCCATTTACAGACGGATATATGCTGGATTTAAAAATTATTTACTGGCCGTTTATGTTTTTTGTGCTTTTGGGTACAGTAAACGGTGTAAACCTTACAGATGGTCTTGATGGCCTTGCTGGCGGTGTTACAATGATTGTTGCGGCATTTTTCCTTGTAGAAGCATGGGCAATGTCAAACGGAATATCAATGATTTCCGGTGCTGTAATAGGAAGTCTTTTTGCATTCCTTATATTTAATGCTTACCCTGCTAAGGTATTTATGGGCGATACTGGTTCCCTTGCTTTAGGAGGATTTGTGGCGGCTTCGGCACTGCTTTTAAAAATGCCTGTATTTATTGTTTTGGTAGGCCTTATATATCTTTGTGAGTCAATTTCGGTAATAATTCAGGTGCTTTATTTTAAGGCTACAGGCGGAAAGAGATTTTTCAAAATGGCGCCTATTCATCATCATTTTGAGCTTTGCGGCTGGAGTGAAACTAAAATAGTATTTGTGTTTTATATAATTACAGCTCTTATGTGCCTTATAGCTTTTTTGGGAAGCTCATTTATATTCGTTTAAAATGGAAGGAAGTATTGTGCTATGGAATTTAAAGGCAAAAAAGCCCTTGTGTGCGGCATGGCAAAAAGCGGTATTTCAGCTGCAGAGTTATTAAAAAGACTCGGCTGTGCTGTTACATTGCAGGATTTGAAAAAAGAAGATGAACTGGGAGATGTTTCCTATTTAAAAAATCAGGGTATTGAGCTTTATTTAGGAAGCAATCCTGATGATATAGTTACTGAATTTGATTTTGTTGTTTTAAGTCCGGGCATACCTTGTGATTTGCCTTTTATATTTAAGGCAAGAGAGGCAAATATACCTGTAATAAGCGAAGTTGAGCTTTCTTACAGGCTTACTCCTTGCCCAATAGCCGCCATAACAGGCACAAACGGCAAAACAACAACTACAACTCTTGCCGGAGAGATGTTTAAAACACAGTATAAAAACGCGGCAGTTGTAGGTAATATAGGTGTACCATATTCATCAGAAGTTGAAAGATTGACAAAAGATGATTATGTTGTAGCTGAAATAAGCAGTTTTCAGATGGAAACAGCCATTGATTTTCACCCTCATATAAGTGCTGTTTTGAATATAACTCCTGACCATTTAAACAGGCATAAAACTCTTGAAAACTACATAAGCATGAAAGAAAGAGTATTTGCCAAACAAGATGAAAAAGACTTTTGCGTGCTTAATTACGAGGACGAAACAACAAGAAAAATGGCTGAAAAAACAAAGGGTAAAGTAGTGTTCTTTTCCAGCCAAAGACGTATTCAAAACGGAATTTACCTTGACGGAAAAGATATCATTATAAACCGCAATGGTAAAGATATAAAATTAATATCAACAGATGATTTAAAAATACTTGGTGTGCATAATTATGAAAACGTAATGGCAGCATCTGCAATAGCTCTCTGCGGCGGAATAAGCATTGAAAACATAGTAAATGTTCTTAAAAATTTTGCCGGAGTAGAGCACAGAATAGAGTTTGTTAAAACAGTAAACGGTGTTGATTATTATAACGATTCAAAGGGTACTAATACAGATGCAGCTATAAGAGGCGTTATGGCTATGGTTAAGCCTTGTGTGCTTATAGGCGGCGGATATGATAAAGGCTCAGAGTATGATGACTGGGTTGAAAAGTTTGAAGGAAGAGTTAAAAAGCTTATTTTAATTGGCGTAACTGCCAAAAAAATAGCTGAATGCTGCGATAAGCATGGCTTTAAAGATTATTGCTTTGCGGATAGTTTTGAGCAGGCAGTAGATATCTGCAAAAATACTGCTCAAAGCGGTGATTGTGTTCTCCTTTCGCCCGCCTGCGCAAGCTGGGATATGTTCAAAAGCTATGAACAGCGCGGTGAGATATTTAAGGATTTAGTTAATAAAATGCAGTGAATTTAAGCATATAAGTTTTTAATGGAGGAAATATGGCTTGAGAACAGGAAATTTAAAAAATTCAGGTTCTGTCAAAAGGCATAATGAATACGGCATAAAACGAAAGAAAAGGGACCAGAGTTTTGATATTACACTTCTTTTTGTTATTATTCTTCTTTTGCTTTTTGGTCTTGTAATGGTTTTCAGCTCAAGCTACTATTATACCCTTACAAGAGCCAAGTTTAATAACGATATGTATTATTTTGTTAAGAGGCAGGCAGTTTGGTCTGTTTTGGGTGTAATAGCAATGGCCTTTTTTACTAATTTCCCATACAAGTTTTTAAGAAGGTTTACGCTGCCGCTTTACATATTTACAAATGTGTGCCTTGTTTTGGTACTTATAATAGGTCAGGATGTAAACGGCTCTAAAAGGTGGCTGGGTGTAGGGCCTATAGGCTTTCAGCCTTCAGAGGTTGCCAAAATAGCCATTATAATGTTTTTATCCCACTATATAGTGACTCATAAAGGGATACTTAACACAACAAAGGGCTTTATACGCTGCTGCGTTGTTCTAATGGTGCCGGTTGTACTTGTTGCGGTTGAAAATCTTAGTACGGCTATAGTTATAGCAGGTATTGGTATGGCTATACTTTTTGTTGCCAGCCCTAAAATATGGTACTTTGTTCTGGCGGGTGTTGCTGCTGTTTTCGGCGGAACGGTGGCTATTATGCTGCCGCAGTTTTCTTACAGGTTCGACCGTGTTAAGTACTGGCTTAATCCGTTTTTAGACCCGGATGACAAAGGCTATCAGATAATACAGTCTCTTTATGCTGTTGCTTCCGGCGGTCTTTTTGGCTTAGGCCTTGGCCAAAGCAGGCAAAAGACTTATGTTCCGGAGCCTTATAACGATATTATATTTGCCATTATTTGCGAGGAGCTGGGAATGGTAGGCGCCGCAATAGTTATTATACTTTTTGTAGTGCTTATATGGCGCGGTATTAAAATAGCCATGAATTCGGATGACCTTTACGGATGTCTTGTAGCTGTGGGTATAGTATCACTTATAGGTATTCAGGTTATAATAAATATAGCCGTTGCCACAAACTCAATGCCTAATACTGGTATGGCTCTGCCGTTTATCAGCTACGGCGGTTCTGCGCTTGTATTTACACTTTCGGCAATGGGGGTTTTGCTCAATATTTCAAAATATCAGCGAAACAGAAGATAAAAAGCCTTGACAAAAATAAAAATTTTTTATAGTATTATATAAATTTCCAAATATACAGCAAAAAGCTTTGATTAAGAGGAGTAGGCGGAAGAAGCATTAAGAGAGAAAAATCCTTGGCTGAAAGATTTTTTATGACTAAACCGCTGAAGGTAGCTTATGAGCTTCCGTTGTGAAATTACAGTAGCTTCGGACGTTGCAGTTACGTTACAGCTGAAAGAGTGTCTGTTTTATACAGAAATTAAGGTGGTACCGCGGGTTTTCGTCCTTAGGCCGAGTTTTTTGGCATAGGCGAAAACCTTTTTTATTGCAAAAAAGTATGTTTAATTAAAATAAAATGCCTTTAAGGGCGTTTGAATTTTGTCAGGAGGTAAAGACTTTTATGATTAAAGAACTTGCAAAAGTTTACGACCCGTCTGTTGTAGAGGAAAGATTATATAACAAATGGGTTGAGAAAAAATATTTTCATGCAGAAGTTGATAAAACCAAAAAACCATATTCTATAGTAATGCCGCCGCCAAATATCACAGGCCAGCTTCATATGGGTCATGCTTTGGACAATACTATTCAGGATATTTTAATCAGATGGAAAAGAATGTCTGGCTATAATACTCTTTGGGTTCCTGGCATAGACCATGCAAGTATTTCTACCGAGGTTAAGGTAGTTGCTAAAATGACTGAAGAAGGAATTAAAAAAGAGGATATAGGCCGTGAAAAATTCCTTGAAAGATGCTGGGCTTGGAAAGAACAGTACGGAAACATTATACTTAATCAGCTTAGAAAGCTCGGTTCAAGCTGCGACTGGGACAGAGTACGCTTTACAATGGACGAAGGCTGTTCAGACGCTGTACTTGAAACATTTACACGTCTTTACAATAAAGGCTATATTTATAAAGGCGAAAAACTTATTAACTGGTGTCCTAAGTGTATGACAACAATTTCAGACGCAGAGGTTAACCACGAGGATAAAGAAGGTTATTTCTGGCATATTAAATATCCTATTGCAGGCGAAGAAGGCAGATTTGTGGAGCTTGCCACAACAAGACCTGAAACAATGCTTGGCGATACCGCTGTAGCTGTTCATCCTGATGATGACAGATATAAGGATTTAATAGGCAAAAACGCAATACTTCCTATAGTTAATAAAGAAATACCTATTATAGCTGACAGCTATGTAGACCGTGAGTTTGGTACAGGCGTTGTTAAAATAACACCTGCTCATGACCCTAACGACTTTGAAGTAGGTGTAAGACATAACCTTCCAAGAATTAACGTAATGAACGATGACGGCACTATGAACGAAGATGCCGGAAAATATCAGGGTCTTGATAGATACGAGGCAAGAAAACAGATTGTAAAACAGCTTGAGGACGAAGGTCTTCTTGTTAAGATAGAAAATATTACTCATGCCGTTGGTGTTCACGAAAGATGCGGAACTGTTGTTGAGCCGCTTATTAAAAAGCAGTGGTTTGTTAAAATGGACGAGCTTGCAAAGCCTGCTATTGAATGCTTTGAAAAAGGCGATTTAAGATTTATACCTGACAGATTCGGCAAAATTTATCTCCATTGGCTTAACAATATTCATGACTGGTGTATCTCAAGACAGCTTTGGTGGGGTCACAGAATACCAGCTTATTACTGCGATGAGTGCGGCGAGGTTGTAGTTTCCAAAACTATGCCGGATAAATGCCCTAAATGCGGATGCACAAGCTTTAAGCAGGACGAGGATACACTTGATACATGGTTTTCATCTGCTTTATGGCCTTTCTCAACTTTGGGCTGGCCGCAAAAGACAGAAGAACTGGAGCATTTTTACCCTACAAGCACCATGGTTACCGGATACGACATAATTTTCTTCTGGGTTATAAGAATGGTATTTTCCGGTATGGAGCAGATGGGCGAAGTACCGTTTAAGGATGTATACATTCATGGTCTTATAAGGGACGAATTGGGAAGAAAATTCTCTAAATCACTTGGCAACGGCATTGACCCCCTTGAGGTAATAGAAAAATACGGTGCTGACCCGTTAAGATTAATGCTTATTACAGGCAACACAGCAGGAAACGATATGCGTTTCTTCTATGAAAGACTTGAAAACAGCCGCAACTTCTTAAATAAACTTTGGAATGCGTCAAGATTTATATTGATGAACCTTGATGAGGAAGAAAGCAATTCTTTAATAATGCTTACTCCTGCCGACAAGTGGATTATTTCAAAAGTAAATACCCTTGCAAAAGAAGTACAGGAGAACCTTGAAAATTATGACCTTGGTCTTGCGGCTTCTAAAATACAGGATTTCCTTTGGGATGAATACTGTGACTGGTATATTGAAATGGTTAAACCACGTCTTTACAACAAAGACGATAAAACACGTAAGGCCGCCCTTTGGACACTTAAAGAAGTGCTTATAAACGCTCTTAAACTTCTTCATCCGTTTATGCCTTTTATTACAGAGGAGCTCTTTACAAACCTTCAGAGCAAGGAAGAAACAATTATGCTTTCAAAATGGCCTGAATACCGTGAGGAATGGAACTTTAAAGACGAGGAAAAAGAAATTGACGCTATTAAAGAGGCTGTTAGAGCTATAAGAAACGTTCGTGCTGAAATGAATGTTGTGCCTTCAAAGAAAACTAAGGTTTATGTTGTTTCCGATGATGAATATGTAAGAATGGTATTTACAAGAAGCCAGGTATTCTTTAAAACCCTTGCTTATGCCAGTGATGTTTATGTTCAGGCGGATAAAGAAGGCATAGGCGACGACGCTGTTTCATGTGTAATCCATAACGCAACTATTTATATGCCTTTTGCAGAGTTGGTAGACATAGCAAAAGAGCTTGAAAGATTAAACGGTGAAAAAGCCAAAATGCTTAAAGAAATAGAGCGTGTTGAAAAGAAGCTTGCCAACGAAAGCTTTGTTGCCAAAGCACCTCAGAAAGTTGTAGACGAGGAAAAGGCTAAAGGCGAGAAATACAAAGATATGTTAAAACAGATTGAGGAAAGAATTTCTCAGATGACAAAATAAAATTTAATAACTGGGTTTAAAGCGTGGATTTACAAATATAAATTCACGCTTTTTTGTATGCTAAAAGAAAAATATTATTAAACTTTACATAATTTTTAAATTAAATTTGATTTTGTGACTTTTGCCACAGTTTTATTTTATTTTCCGGATATAATAATAATCAAGAAACATAAATATATATTTAATTAAGTTGATTAATGAAAGGAGAATAAATATGTCAGTTTTAAATGCTAATAATACAAATTTCAATAATATATTAAATTCGGAAAAGCCAGTTTTAGTTGAGTTTTCAGCGCCATGGTGTGTATACTGCCGCAGACTTGAGCCTGCTGTTGAGCGCACATCTGAAAAAATGGCAGATAAAATAACAGTTGCACAGGTTAATATTGATGACATGCCTGAGATTGCCGCAAAATATGGTATTGATACTATACCTTCTCTTATGTTATTTAAAAACGGGACTCACGGCGAAAAATTAGTAGGTCCGCCTTCACAAAGAGCCGTTGAGGACTGGATAAACAGCCAGCTTTAATTTTAACTCTGATAAGGAAAGGAGGTTTGCTGAATGGAGAATAAGAAATACGGTGCTGTAGTAATAGGCGGCGGCCCGGCAGGTTATACGGCGGCTATGTACTGCGCCAGAGCAGGAATAGACACTCTTGTGCTTGAAATGCTTTCACCAGGCGGTCAAATGGCAACAACCAGCAATGTAGAAAATTATCCGGGATTCGAGGACGGAATAGACGGTTTTGAGCTTGGCGGGAAAATGCAGAAAAACGCCGAAAAATTTGGGGCACAAACAGAATATGCCGAGGTTATATCACTGGATGTAGATTCTGTGCCTAAGGTTATAACTACTACAGAAGGCGATATCCTTTCCGATACGGTTATAATAGCTACTGGGGCAAATCCAAGAAAACTTGGATTGGAAGGCGAGGAGAGCCTTGTGGGAAAAGGCGTTGCATACTGCGCATACTGTGACGGAATGTATTACAAAGATAAAACAGTAGCTGTAATAGGCGGCGGTGACTCGGCGGCGGAAGATGCACTTTATCTTTCTAAAATCTGCAAAAAAGTATACCTTGTTCACAGAAGGAATGAGCTTAGGGCGGTAAAAAGCTATGTAAAAAGCTTAAACAATACCGAGAATATAGAGCTTGTGTTAAATGCCAAACCTTCCAAACTTATTTATGACAGTAAATTAAATGCTGTTGAACTTGAAGACACAGCAGACGGACATAAATTTACATTGGAAGTTGATGCTGTTTTCGCTGCTGTAGGCAGGATACCTAATACAGAGCTTGTAAAAGACAAAATTGAAACTGACAACAGCGGTTATATTGTAGCCGATGAAACAGGAAGAACAAATGTTCCGGGAGTATTTGCCATAGGCGATGTAAGAACAAAGCATTTAAGGCAGATTATAACGGCGGCTTCCGATGGAGCTAATGCTTCCAAGTTCGTTCAGGAATATATAGATTCAATTAAAGAGTAAAATAAAAAGTGTTCCTTTGGGAACACTTTTTTGTGTAAATTAAAGCTTATAGTTTAAAATACTGCTTACAACATTAAAGCCTAATTTTTTATAAACCGGCTCGCCAAAAACTGAGGCTTGAAGGCTTAAAATGTCACAGCCAAGTTTTTTAGATTCCTTTATTATATGCTTAATTAAAGCTGTGGCATAGCCTTTATTGCGGTATTCATTTACTGTTGCCACCTCATGTATTCCGCCATTTGTGCCGCAGACATTTAAAAGAGCAGTGGCGACTAATTTGCCCTTTTCTCTGTAGCCGTAAAAATAGCATTTTTTATCGTTTATAAATAAATTAAAAGCCGGTGAGGTATTTGACTTGCCGAATCCGTTTTCACATGCAGTAATCCATTCAGGTAATGTCTTTTTTGTAATGAGCTCAATGTTTTTGTCTGTTTCATAATCTGGCGCATCTTTTAAATCATAAAGCATACCTTTTTGCGGCTTAACAACTGTAAAGCCAGCTTTTTTTAAATCATCGTCAAAGCCTTTATATACATCTTCTTCGGCTAAGCTAAGGTATTTAGGACTGGCAGGTTCGGAGCAAAGCTTTTTAATACGCTCAAGCATTTTTTCATCTTTAAACGGCATTTTGTAAATATTAAGCCTGCTGTACCATGAAAGATATGTAAAATTTCTATAAAAGCAGAAGTATTCGTTTTCCTCATATTCACGGTTCTTAATTATGCTGGCTTTTTTGGATAAATCAATCAAGCTTTCAAAAGCTAAAAATGAAGGTGTTTTTTCCATATTTATTCCCCCCCTCAGTTAAGTATCAGTTTTTAGGCGGTATTATTTCTATCCAGTACCCGTCTGGGTCGCCTATAAAATAAATTCCCATTTCTGGATTTTCAAATATTATACAGCCCATTTCTTTGTGTTTTTCATGAGCCTTTTCGTAGTTCTCGGCCTCAAAGGCAAGATGAAATTCACACTCTCCAAGGTCGTATTTTTCTTTTCTGTCTTTAAGCCATGTAAGTTCAAGGGTAAAGCCTGTTTTTCCATCGCCAAGGTAAACAAGTATCCAGCTTCCGTCCGGAGCTTCTTTGCGGCGGACTTCTTTTAAGCCTAATGCTTTTGAATAAAAATCAAGGCTTTTATTTAAATCAAGAATGTTAAAGTTAAAGTGGTTAAATGTAAACATATTTTCTCCTTTCTGATTAGTGCTCGTGACCGCAAGAGCAGCTTTCATCGTGGTGATGATGGTGTTCATGGCCGCAAGAGCAGCTTTCATCATGATGGTGGTGTTCATGACCGCAGGAACAATTGTCATCATCATCTTCCGTATGGTAATTAAATCCGTTTCTTGTAAATACCATACCTGCTTTATCTATAATAAGCAGACTCTGTTCAAAGCTGGATGCGTTGTCTATACCGTCTTTTATATAATCCATAAGCGAGTGAACATCAAAACTGAGAGGAAGAGAGCCTAAAAGCTTTTTAACGGAGGCTTTAGCCATAGGCAGTGAAAGAGTTGAAAGATAATTTCTCATATATTCTATAAACTCGTCTATGCTGGCATTAAGGTACTCTTTGCTGCAAGGGAGCTCATTTTCTCCCGATATGAAATTAAATATTTCCTCGTTTAAATCATCATAAAAGCATGAGCGGATAAATCCTTCGGTAGAAAGGGTTTTTATTGTATCGTCTGAAAACGATGAAAAGTCATCTATTTTTTTAAGTGTTTCCATTATTTTTGAGTTAAGCTCATTTGCCGTATCAAGCACTGGCTCAATATACTCTTCAAGCATGTCCTGCAAAGTTTCGTCAAATGCACTTTCGCCCTTGGTTTGAATTACTTCGCAAGACTTGTGGTATACATCGGAATAGCCATAGTTGTCCTCACTGAGCTCGTCTAATGTATATCCCATATAGAAAATTATAATAAGCGAGTTAATATCGTTTAATATTTCCTGACAGTAGTCCTCAATCTCGTTTAAAGAGTCAAGAACGCTGTTTAAATCTTCCAGTTCCTGAGCAAGGCTTTCATTAGAAAGCTCTTTTACTTTTATATCTTTTCGCGCTTTAAAAAAATCAGCTATTTCAGGAAAATATTTTCCGTAGTCTTTGGAATTTTCCGGCGCACAGGCATTTTTAAATGAATTAAGTGAAAAATCCAGCTCGGTTTTTGAAGCTTCAGCAAAAGCTTCTGAAAGGCTTTGTTTAATTAAAGCAAAATATTTGTCCCTTGTCATTTTAAGAGGAACACATTCAAAAAGCTCGCCGATATGGTGTTTAAGTTCAGTGGGATTTTCGGCTGACTGTAAAAACTCAATGCAGTCGGTATAAAAAAGCGAAAGTTCTATTTTTTTATCTTTGTTCGCAGGGTCTTCGCTATATTTTCTAACTGCTGTTTCATCGCTTACAATACCGGATATAATGTTAAACTTTGTAAAATAACGGTATATAATTTCATAAATTGAAATAATGCTTTTTTTCATTTCAAAGCATTTGTTTAATGCTTCTTTTTTCTGTTCCTGGTCTAAAAGAATTGTTTCAAGATTTAATGTATAATGAGTTATGCTGTTTTGTAATTCTTTTAAATCATTATCAAGCTCATAAACAGAAGTAAATACGGTTTCCTTATTTCTGCGCTCTATATGGCTTAAAAGAAGAAGAAGAAGGCTTCCGACAGTTTCGTTAAATATATATTTTTCGGATAAGCCGGAAATAGTCTTTTCGATTTCCATAGAAATAAATCTCCTTTCAGATTTGTTAAAAACATTATAATTCAGAATGATATTAATAACAACAATGAAATTTGAAAAATGGAAAAGCTGTTTTTCTTTACAAAACACTTATAAGGTTATTAAAATATACTTTTAGAATATACAAAGAGGTAAATAAAATGATATACAGAAAAATTAAAAAGGGCATATTTTTAGACCGGCCAAACAGGTTTGTTGCTCATGTATTTTTAGACGGCAAAGAGGAAACGGTGCATGTTAAAAATACCGGAAGATGCAGAGAGCTTTTAATTAAAGGCACTGAAGTTATATTGGAAGAAAGTGATAATCCTAAAAGAAAGACAAAGTATTCTCTTATTGCGGTTTATAAGGGAAATAAGCTTATCAATATGGATTCTCAGGCGCCAAACAGTGCTGCTTATGAGGCTGTCAAAAACGGAGTTATAAAAGAAATCGGTGTGCCGGAGTTTGTAAAACGTGAAGTAAGCTATTCAAAATCAAGGTTTGATTTATATTTTGAAAAAGACGGCAAAAAGGGTTTTATTGAAGTAAAGGGCGTTACACTTGAAAAGGACTCAATGACATATTTCCCTGACGCACCTACCCAAAGAGGTACAAGGCACTTAGAAGAGCTTATTAAAGCATATGAAGAAGGCTATGAAGCATTTGTGCTTTTTGTAATTCAGATGAAAGGTGTTATTGGGTTTTCACCTAATTATGAAACGGATTTGAATTTTGCCCAAGCACTGAAAGACTCTCAAAACAAAGGAGTTAAAATTATTGCCTACGACTGCAATGTCAATGAGGACGAAATGAATATAGACTCTCCTGTTAATGTAATATTATAAATATTACGGCATAAAATTTATTGATAACTTTAGGAGAGGAAATGTTTTATTGTTTAGAATAAAACGGTTTTTGGCTGTTCTGCTTACATTTGTTTTTTTATTTTATATACCTGCCGATGCCAAGGCTCAAACACAAACGCCTGTGCCGGAAATATCCGCCCAAAGTGCTGTTTTAATGGAAGCATCTACAGGCAAAATACTTTACGAAAAAGAAAGCGACATACCTTTGCCGCCTGCCAGCATTACAAAAATTATGACCATACTTTTAATTTACGAAAATCAGAAAGCCGGCAAATTTGACTGGGACGATATGGTGACAGTCAGCGAGCATGCGTCCTCTATGGGCGGAAGCCAGGTGTTTCTTGAACCGGGGGAGGAGCAAAGCGCCTCTGAGCTTACAAAGTGTATTGTTATAGCCTCGGCAAATGATGCCGCTGTGGCAATGGCTGAATTTATAGGCGGAAGCGAGGAAGGTTTTGTTAAAATGATGAATGACAGAGCCAAAGAACTGGGAATGGATAGTACCGTTTTTATTAATGCCTGCGGACTGGATACCGACGGACATGTTTCAAGTGCCAAAAATATTGCTTTAATGAGCCGTGAGCTTATAACTAATTTTCCTGAGGTACGGGATTATACAACTACATGGATGGATACAATAACTCACAAAACAAGAAAAGGGGAAACAGAATTCGGCCTTACAAATACCAACAAGCTTATTAAATGGTACAGCGGTGCTACTGGTCTTAAAACCGGCTCTACCGGCCTTGCCAAGTACTGTTTAAGTGCAACAGCAGAGCGTGACGGTATGGAGCTTATAGCAGTTATTATGGCTGCTGAAAACAACACTGCAAGATTTCAGGAAGCAATGAAGCTTCTTGATTACGGCTTTGGCAGTTACGAAGTAAAGAAACTTTGTGACAAAGGTTCTGACTGCGGCAGTATTCCTGTTTTAAAAGGCGGTGCAGAAAATGTTCAGTTAAAAACTGCCTCAGATGTAACTGCACTTGTTGAAAAAGGGCAGGGAGAAGGCATTACCGAACAAAAACATATTTATGAAAGCCTTCAGGCACCTTTTGATGCCGGATGCAAGGCAGGTGAAATAGTGTACTATTTTTCAGACGGAACAGAGGCAGGAAGAACAGATATTATTGCTGCTCAGGGAGTTGAGAAAGCTAATATAGAGCAGAATTTAAACAATGTTTTAAAAAAGTGGATTTACTGAATACATAAAAAACGGCGTGTTCAAAGTTAAAGTTGAACCGCCGTTTTTGCGTTTTAAGCATTATCTGTCAAAATAAGGACTCTTGCCAGTAGCAGAAAGAGGAATAGCCAGTACCTTTAATGTTTTTTCGCCTAAAAGATGTAAGTTTGTAGCAGCTATTCCGGCTGAGAGCATTACTCGGTTATCAACTCTCTCATCTGCTGCACAGGATACTGCTGAGCCAATAGCTATGCCAAGGTCAATATCGTCAAATGCACAGTGTCCGCCGGACTGAGCCATTTCCTTGCAGTCTGCATAACCGCAGTATGAACAGTTAAGGCCTTTGGCTCCGCCTGTTGTGCCTATTAAAACTACAGCTTCACTGTCGGTAATATTCTGGGCGTCACGTTTATAAAACGGCATACCTGTTTCGTCAAAGAGTCTGAGCATTTCTTTTGCTAAAGCTTCTTTTTCATCACTTGTAACTATGCCTGTTACTATTTTATCAATGCCTTTGGCCTTAGGAGCTGTTCTTGCCGCAAGACACATTTTTTCAGCAGCTGAAAGTAAAAAATTCTTTTCTGCCTGAGCACCACGAATAAACATATTAAACACCTTCCTTAACCTAAATTATATTTTATTTAGTATAACATTTTTTTATTGTATAATCAATAAAAGGTGTATATGATTAATAAATTTTGATTATGAGGGATTTAAATTAAGTTTTGTGTAATATTTAATTATCAGGTTAAACAGGGCAAAATGGCATTTAACATTGACAAAAAAATTGTTGGTTTTATAATAAATAATATAGTAATTTAACAAAGGGTTAAGGGGACCGGGAAATGGAAATCAAATCTATACAAACGAAGAAAATATATAAAAATATAGTAGAGCAGATAGTTTACCTTATAAGAGAAGGCAGTCTTAAATGCGGTGATAAGCTTCCGCCTGAAAGAACTTTAGCCGAAATGCTTAATGTAAGCCGTGCCTCATTAAGAGAGGCTTTAAGCGTTATGGAGATTATGGGAATTGTAGATATACGACCGGGAGAAGGTTCTTTTGTATCGGATTTTAATGTACAGCCGTTTTTAAGCCTTGTTCTTCCGCTTCTGCTTAAAGAAGGCAGTACAGAGGACGATTTAATAGAATTCAGAATGCTCCTTGAAATTGCAGGCATACAGCTGGTTATTAAAAATGCCGATAATAATTCAGACCAGCTTAATGAGCTTAAAGAAATTTTAAACGAAATGGAAGAAAAAATAGATGATGCTGATGCGGGAGCAAGGCTTGATGTTCAGTTCCACAGTATACTGTTTTCTATGTCAAATAACAAAGTGCTTATAAAAGTTTTGGAGTATATAGGTTTTATACTTGAGCGAAGTGTTAAGTTTAACCGCTCTGTTATACTTCAAAAGCATGATAAAGCGAGAGATATTTTAAATTGCCATATGAATATTTACGATGCTATACTTAAAAGAGACATGTCTCTTGCTCAGCAGGCGGTTGAAAAGCATTTTGAACTGGTTCATAAATGTATGTAATTTATTCCCGGAATTTTTTCCGGGTTAATTTTATTTAAAAGGCGGATATAAATATGTTAAAAAACGAGCAGAAATCTTTTGAAGGCTTTGACAGCCGTATGAGTGAGTTTTTTATAGAACTAAGGTTTAATAACAGCAAGGAATGGTTCGATTTAAACAGGCAAAGATATTTTGAATATGTTAAAGAGCCTATGGATTTATTTGCAAAAGAAATAAATGAAGAGCTTTGCCGTTTAAGCGGAATTAAAACTGTTCCGTCTGTTTCACGCATAAACAGGGACATCCGTTTTTCAAAGAATAAAGAGCCATACAGAGATCACAGATGGGTGGTTTTTAAAAGGGACTCTGGACAGTGGAAAAACAAGCCGGTTCTGTATTTCGAGATAGGTGCTGATTATTACTCAATTGGAATGGGAATGTACGAATCAAAACCTGAATACATGACAAACTTCAGAAAAAAGATAGACGCTAACCCTTCAGAGTTTGAGAGGCTCATTAAAAAGTATGATAACAGCCGTTTTAAGCTCGGCGGTGATTTATATAAAAAGAAGTTTCCGGGAGAGAGAAGTCCTAAGATAGATAACTGGTATTTAAGAAGAAATATTTATTTAGATTATACTGCGCCTATAGGAGAAGAAGTTCTCGACAGAAGAATATTTGACATTTGTATTAATGACTTTATGTTTCTTATGCCTTTATGCAATTATATGAACGACGTTTCTTTTGATTGATTTTACGGAGGTTGCAATGAATAAAAAAATCATAGCTTGTTTATGTATTCTGGCATCGGTTATTATAATGGCTATGCCCGTAAGTTTAAAAATGACTTTTTCATCTGGAGTTGAAACTGGGCAGAAAGCAGTTGAAAGTTTCTCGTATTTCAGTATGATTCCGGCAGGATACGGAAATTATATGCCTCTTTTAACAGGCTGTCTTTCGCTATGTGCTTTAATTTCAGCGGTGTTGAATTTAAAAAAGAATACATCAAAACAGACAATGTTTATTTTAATAGCATGTATTAATTTAAATCTTTTATCATGGTTTATATTTTCAGCTTTTACTGTGCCTGCATTAATAGTATTTATTCTTGAAATAATGTCATTTGGCTTTTTAAAAGAATAAATAAACATTAATATTAATAAAAAATAAGCGCGGAAACAATTAATGTTTTCCGCGCTGTTTTGATATGCAGGCAGCTAATAATTTTTATTTGTCAAGAAGACCTTCTTCTTCAAGTATTTCAGCTGCCCAAACAGCAGCTTTTGCAACTACCTGAGTGCATCCGTTAGGACCGTGGCCGCCGTTAGCTAAAAACTCAGCTTTTTCTTCAGGTATGTACATTTTATATGGTTTTCCGTAAAGTTTCTTTTGGATTTCAGAACAAGCAAATGAGCCGTATTCTTTTTCAAATCTCTCTAAAACTTTCCTTGCTATCATAGTTGATTTATCTTTGTTAGCAAGGCCTTCAGGAGTTCCGAAATTTTCAAAATCACGGCCAAGGAATGAGCCTATGGCAAGTATTGCGCCTGTGCAGGCACCGCATGTATTTCCGCTTGCGGCAATGCCTCCAGCCATTGCTGTTGCAGCTTTAAATGTGTCTTCGCCAACATGGCCAAGGTTAGTTTTAATTGAACCAAGTACACACTGACAGCATCCGCCGTAGCTTTCCTCATATTTGTAGCCTGTGTCATATAATTTCTGTTTGAGTTCTTCGTTTAACATGCTCTAATACCTCCGTATTCTTTGGAATATAAATAAAAAAGCCTTGACATCAAGGCAATATAATGATATGCTTATGAGAGCTCAGTCAGAAGGGCATAAATACCCACCTCACCATGCTGTTAGTATAGCACATTGGGCTGTGGAATACAACAGAAAAAAATTTTATGTAAAAAGTGCTTTAAAAAGTACAGAAATTTTATACCAAAACAAATTTTTTTTATGTTAAATTTTTACAAAATTTCTTTTAAAACTTTAAAATAACCCAAAAACAGACGACTTTTGTTTTATTGCTGATCAAAGGCAGTACAAACAAAGGTCTCAATTTGTTTGTGGGAGAAATTTTTGTTTTTATCATAGTTTTTCAAATAAATCAAGGAGTGAGTAAAGCCATGAAGAAAAACAGAATCCATACTGTCAGAATGGGCGACAGTGTGAGAAAAAGCTACTCTACAATCAAAGAAGTGCTTGAAATGCCTAATTTGATTGAAGTGCAGAAGGACAGCTACAAGTGGTTTCTTGAAGAAGGGCTGAAAGAGGCGTTTGAGGATATTTCGCCTATTACAGATTTCAGCGGCAACCTTGTTTTAGAGTTCACTGATTTTTCTCTTGACGATGAGCCTAAGTATTCTATTGAGGAATGCAAGGAAAGAGACGCTACTTATGCGGCTCCGCTTAAAATCAAGGCAAGACTTAATAACAAAGAGCTTGACGAGATTAAAGAGCAGGAGCTTTTTATGGGTGACTTCCCGCTCATGACAGATACAGGCACATTTGTTATTAACGGTGCTGAACGTGTTATAGTAAGCCAGCTTGTGCGTTCACCTGGAATTTATTACGCTTCAGACTTTGATAAGGTAGGCAAAAAGCTTTTATCCGCTACTGTTATACCTAACAGAGGCGCATGGCTTGAATATGAAACAGACTCCAATGATGTATTTTATGTTCGTGTAGACAGAACAAGAAAGGTTCCTGTTACAGTTCTTATTAGGGCTCTTGGTGTAGGAAGCGACAGCGAGATTGTTGAGCTTTTTGGTGACGAGCCTAAAATTACAGCTACTATAGAAAAAGACCCGAGCAAGTCAAGAGAAGAAGGACTTATCGAGATTTATAAAAAGCTCCGTCCGGGCGAGCCGCCTACAGTAGACAGCTCCAGCTCTCTTTTAAACGGTATGTTCTTTGACCCTAAGAGATATGACCTTGCTAAGGTTGGACGTTATAAATTCAATAAAAAACTTGCTCTCAGAAACCGTATTAACGGCGCTGTTTTAGCTGAAGATGTTATTGACCCGCTTACAGGCGAGGTTATAGCGGAAAAAGGCCAGAGGCTTGATATGGGGCTTTGTGATGAAATTCAGGACAGCGGTGTTGGATATGTATTTATTGAATCTCCTGAAGAGGAGAGGACAAAGAAAGTTCTTACTAACCTTGCTGTATCAATCGATCCGTTTATTGCAGAGTATGACCTTACTGCAGCCGAGCTTGGAATTAAAGAAAAAGTTTATTTCCCAGAGCTTAAAAATATACTTGATGAATTCAGCACTAAAGAAGAAATTGCTGCCGCTATTAAAGACAGAAAGCATCTTCTTGTGCCTAAGCATATAACATTTGAAGACATTATGGCTTCTATTAACTATGTAATGCACCTTGATGCTGGTTACGGCAATGTGGACGATATCGACCACTTAGGAAACAGACGTATCCGTTCCGTAGGTGAGCTTTTGCAAAACCAGTTCCGTATAGGTCTTTCAAGGATGGAAAGAGTTGTTCGTGAAAGAATGACTATCCAAGACCTTGACATAGTTACTCCACAGGCTCTTATAAATGTAAGACCTGTTACAGCGGCCATTAAAGAGTTCTTTGGAAGCAGCCAGCTTTCACAGTTTATGGATCAGAACAACCCGCTTTCAGAGCTTACTCATAAGAGAAGACTTTCTGCCCTTGGTCCTGGCGGTCTTTCAAGAGAAAGAGCCGGATTCGAGGTTCGTGACGTTCACCACTCACACTACGGCAGAATGTGTCCTATAGAGACACCTGAAGGCCCTAACATCGGTCTTATTAACTCTCTTGCAACATTTGCAAGAATTAATGAGTATGGATTTATTGAAGCTCCATACAGAATTGTTGATAAAACTGGTGAGCAGCCAAGAGTTACAGATGAATATATCTATGTAACAGCTGATGAAGAGGAAAACTACAACGTAGCACAGGCTAACGAGCCGCTTGATGAAAACGGTTATTTCCTCCATAAAAAGATTACCGGCCGTCATAAAGAAGAAATTATTGAGGTAGACAGGAACAAAATCGACCTTATGGACGTTTCTCCTCGTCAGATGGTTTCTGTTGCTACTGCTCTTATTCCTTTCCTTGAAAACGACGATGCTAACCGTGCTCTTATTGGTTCAAACATGCAGAGACAGGCAGTGCCTCTTCTTATGACAGAAGCTCCTATTGTAGGCACAGGAATGGAATATAAAACAGCTAAAGATTCCGGTATATGCGTTGTTGCAAAGCATGACGGTGTTGTTGAAAAAGTATCTGCCAACGAAATTGATGTTAAAACAAAGACAGGCAGAGATGTTTATAAACTTATTAAATACCAGAGAAGCAACCAGTCAACATGCCTTAATCAGAGACCTATTGTAAACCTTGGCGACGAGGTTAAAGAAGGCCAGATAATAGCAGACGGTGCTTCAACATCAAACGGTGAGCTTGCTCTTGGAAAGAACCCTCTTATAGGCTTTATGACATGGGAAGGTTACAACTACGAGGACGCCGTACTTTTAAGTGAAAGACTTGTTCAGGAAGATGTTTATACTTCTGTTCATATTGATGAGTATGAGGCAGAGGCAAGAGATACTAAACTTGGACCAGAAGAAATTACAAGAGATATTCCTAATGTTGGCGACGATGCACTTAGAGACCTTGACGAAAGAGGTATTATCCGTATAGGTGCTGAAGTCAGACCAAATGATATACTTGTAGGTAAAGTTACACCTAAGGGCGAAACAGAGCTTACAGCAGAAGAAAGACTTCTTAGAGCAATATTTGGTGAAAAAGCCCGTGAAGTAAGAGATACATCTTTAAGAGTTCCTCACGGTGCAAGCGGTATTATTGTTGATGTTAAGATTTACACAAGAGAAAACGGCGACGATGTTGGCCCTGGTGTAAATCAGCTTGTTAGAGTTTATATTGCCCAGAAACGTAAAATTTCTGTTGGTGATAAAATGGCAGGCCGTCACGGAAACAAAGGTGTTGTTTCCAGAGTTCTTCCTGTTGAGGATATGCCATTCCTTCCA
>CALWHR010000109.1 GCA_944380455.1 uncultured Clostridia bacterium | reverse complement strand
TGTTGAAGGCGAAAGAGAAAAACTTATCCATATGGATGATATACTGCATAAAAGGGTAGTAGGGCAGGACGAGGCAGTTACAAAGGTTTCGGAAGCTATACTTAGAAGCCGTGCTGGAATACAAAATCCAAACAGACCAATCGGCTCATTTATGTTCCTTGGACCGACTGGTGTTGGTAAAACTGAGCTTGCAAAAGCTCTTGCTGAGAGTCTTTTTGATGACGAAAAGAACATTATACGTATTGACATGACTGAATATATGGAGAAATTCTCGGTGTCAAGACTTATAGGAGCGCCTCCGGGATATGTAGGTTATGAGGAAGGCGGTCAGCTTACAGAGGCTGTTGCAAGAAGACCTTATTCTGTAGTACTTTTTGATGAGGTTGAAAAGGCTCACCCTGATGTATTCAATATTCTTCTTCAGGTACTTGATGACGGAAGAATTACAGATTCACAGGGCAGAACAGTAGATTTTAAGAATACTATTATAATTCTTACATCTAACCTTGGTTCTCAGGATTTGCTTGAAGGCATAGAAGCAAATGGAGAAATAAGTCAGGAAGCAAGGGAGAGGGTAGATGCTCTTTTGAAGCACTCATTCAGACCTGAGTTCCTTAACAGGCTTGACGAGATTGTAATGTTCAAACCTCTTACAAAAGACAATGTTACATCTATTGTTGACCTTCTTATTGCTGACCTTAACAGACGTCTTAAAGACAAACAGCTTACATGTGTTGTTACAGATGAAGCTAAAAAGTTTATTGTTGATAACGGCTATGATATGATTTATGGTGCAAGACCATTAAAGAGATATATCCAGCAGTATGTTGAAACACTTATTGCTAAAAAGATAATAGGTGACGATGTAGCTCCGGGCACAACTCTTACAGTTGGTGTAAATGGCAATCAGCTTGTAGTTGAGTAACTAAATCTATGCTATAAGTTCTGAAAATAATTTTAATTGAATAAAACAGCAGGTTTTAATTATTTTAATTAAATCCTGTTGTTTTATGTTTTGGTGACAATGCTGTATAAATTTTAAAGAAGTTAGAAAAATTTAATAACATAAAAATAAAGTGTAATTTGACTAATGCTGTGGTATAATACTAAAAGACGGGAATAATTAACAAATATCCCGTTTTTATTTTGTATAAATACAGGCAGGGTATTATGGACATACTTAATGATGATATTAAAAAACTATACTTCAAATTTCTTATTCCTACAATATTTGCTACTCTTGTAACATCTATTTATATTTTAGGAGATGCTATTATAATAGGACGTTTTATAAACGATAAGGCTATGGCAGCTTTGAATGTTATAACTCCTGTATTTTCGCTTTTTTATGGTACAGGATATCTTTTGGGTGTTGGCGGAGCTGTTATGATGGCATCTGCTTTTGGTGAAAAAAAGATTGAAAAAGGACAGGCGTTTTTTACAATTTCGGTATTATTCGGTATAGTGTTTTCTGTAATTTACGCATCTGTTTTGCTGCCGTTTTTTAAACCTATAATGTATTTTATAGGAGCAAGTGATGAAATATATGATTATATAAGCCAGTATGGGTATATATTTGTAAGCGGTGTGCCGCTTTTTATATTTTCTGCAATGTTACAGGTTTTTGTAAGAAACGATATGTCGCCTAAAAGGGCAATGGCCGGCGTAATTGCAGGCGGTATAACAAATGTTGTGCTGGATTATATTTTTATTGTTCCGTTTAATATGGGTATTGCAGGGGGAGCATGGGCAACACTTGCAGGAAGTGTTTTGTCTTTAATTATTTACTCAGCTCACTTCTTTTCAAAAAACAATAGATTAAAGCTTATTTTTGGAAGAATAAATTTAAATAATATACTGCTTGTTTTTAAATGTGGTTTTCCTAATTTTTTTATAGAAATTTCCAACGCAGCTGTTATAAGTCTGTTTAATATTCAGCTTAGAAACACTATTGGATTTACAGGAATAACAGCATATGGAATAGTTGAAAATGCTTACCTTGTTGTAAATTCTCTTTCAAACGGTGTATCGCAAACGGCACAGCCACTTATTGCCGCTAATTACGCTGCCGAGAAAACAGAAAGAGTGGAAAATTTTTTCAAGGCAGGATTAATAACATCGGTTATTATATCGGTTTTGGTTACACTTTTTGGTGAATTAAATCCTGAATTTATTATAAATATGTTTGTTAATGCAGATAATGAGCTTATGGGTATAGCTGTTTATGCCATAAGAATATATTTTATTTCTTTTCTTATGGCTGTAAGTAATATTTATATAAGCGGATGTTTTCAGGCTGTTATGAAAAGCGGATATTCGATGAAAATTTGCATATTAAGAGGATTTGCACTTTCGGCAGTTTTTATATTAATATTCCCATTAATATTTGGCAGCTGCTCTATTTGGTTTGTTATGCCGTGTGTTGAGTTTTTAACTCTTATTTATGCTGTATATTGTATTAAATTTAAAATTAAATTGTAAAATAACGAAATATGCTGTAAAATCTTACTTAGTACTGTGTAAAATGGGGGACAAAGTAATGAAGGTTTTAGTAACAGGAGGAACAGGTTATATAGGAAGCCATACTTGTGTCAGTCTTTTAAATTCCGGTTCTGATGTGGTAATTGCAGATAATCTTTCAAACTCACGCTTGGAAGTTTTAAACAGAATAGAAAAAATTACCGGTAAAAAACCTGTTTTTTATAAAACCGATTTAAGAGATAAAACCGAGCTTTATAAAATATTTGAAAAAGAAAATATAGACTCGGTAATTCATTTTGCGGCACTTAAAACTATACCGGATTCAATTGCACATCCATTGGAGTATTACGAAAATAATGTAGCAGGGACAATGAATATATGCCATGCTATGAAGGAATACAATGTAAAAAAAATTGTTTTAAGTTCCTCAGCTGCTGTATATGGTCTTACAGATAATAATCCGATTAAAGAAACTGCACCGCTTTTTCCGTATAACCCATATGGCAGAACTAAAATGATACAGGAATATATAGTTTCCGATTTTGCTAAATCAGAAAAAGCAGGAGCTGTTATACTTAGGTATTTTAACCCTATAGGGGCGCATGAAAGCGGGCTTATAGGCGAAGACCCAATGGGAACACCGTCTAATCTGATGCCGTATATCTCTCAGGTGGCTTCAGGCAGGCTTGAAAAGCTTTTTGTATTTGGAAATGACTATAATACACCTGACGGAACAGGTGTCAGAGATTATATTCATGTTTGTGATTTAGCAGAAGGTCATATTAAGGCACTGGAAAAACTTGATATAATAAAGGATAAAGTGCTTACTGTAAACTTAGGAAGCGGACATGGATATAGTGTTTTAGAAATAATTAAAAGTTTTGAAAAAGCTTCTGGAATTAAAATTAATTATGAAATAGCTCCAAGACGTGAAGGAGATGTAGGTACATGCTTTGCTGACATTACTTTGGCACAAAAAGAAATAGGCTGGAAAGCCAAGAGAAATATAGAAAAAATGTGTCTTGATGAATGGACATGGCAGAAACTTAATCCAAAAGGATATGAATATTAAAAAAGCAAACCATTAAGTGGTTTGCTTTTTTTTAACTCATAATCTGCTGTTCAATTTTTGTTTTATTAATTTTGTAATAAATGAAACCTGCAAAATCAGCCAAAAACCAGCCTATAGGTATTGAAGCCCAGATTGCTGTAACACCTATAGATGGTACAGATGATACAGTATATGATATAAGAACACGTGTACCAAGTGATATAACTGTTAAAACAACAGACATAACAGGTATTTTAATTGCTCGATAAAAACCATAAAACAGTGATAAAAAGCCTATGCCCATATAAAAAGCGCCTTCTATTCTTAGATAATGTACTCCGGCTGCAATTATTTCGGTTTCTTCTGGATTAATAAATATAAGCATTAAGTATTTTGCAAAAACACAAACTAAAACAGATATTATAATACAAAATACAGCTGCTGTTGATACAGCGCTTTTAATGCCTTTTTCTATTCTTTGTGTCTTTTTAGCACCATAGTTCTGAGCTGTAAAAGTAGAAAAAGCATTGCCGAAATCCATTACAGGCATATAGGCGAAAGAATCTATTTTAACAGCAGCGGCAAAAGCTGCCATTATAGAAGTTCCAAAGCTGTTAACTAATCCCTGAATCATAAGTATACCGAAATTCATTACTGATTGCTGTAAGCAAGTAAGAAACGAGAACTGTGAAAGCTCAGAAACAGAGGATTTTGTTATTTTCATATGCCTTTTGGAAACACGTATTTCAGGGAAATATTTAATTGAGTATATTAAAATCCCAACTGCCGAAACATACTGCGCTATAACAGTAGCTGCTGCTGCACCGGCAACACCCCAGTTAAAGTTTATAATAAACACCAAATCAAGAATTATATTTAAAACTGCCGAAACAGCCAAAAATACAAGCGGTATAAATGAATTTCCTATAGAACGTAAAACAGAGGCAAAAAAGTTATAAATAAATGATGCGGCAAGACCCATAAATATTATAAAAACATAGTCATACATCAAAGAGTATATTTCATTTGGTGTCCTTAAAAATACAAGTATTCCGTCTATAAACGCAAATGAAAGTATATTCAATACAATTGTTGTTATTCCAATAATTATAAAAGCTACAAATATAGAGTTTTTAAGCTTATCCAAGTTTCTTTGGCCAAAATAAATAGAAAACAAAGCTCCGCTTCCCATAGAAAGGCCTATAATTATTGATGTTATAAATGTCATAAGTGAGTATGCCGAGCCTACAGCAGCCAAGCCATTAGAGCCTACATACCGGCCGACTATGAATGTGTCTGTTATATTGTAAAACTGCTGAAGAAGATTGCCTGCTATCATAGGAAGAGCAAATATCAGCATGGTTTTTGTTATATTTCCGTCTGTCAAATCTCTGTTCATATTAAACCAGCTTTCTTTATAAAGTACTTATTTTTTTGCTATTTTGAAAAAAACAGTATAGCCTATAATTTTGCTTATAACTATGCCTGCCGCTACGTCACTTATATAGTGAACTCCGGTTAAAATCCGTGAAAAACAAACAAAAAAGCTTATTATACCTGTAACAATTCCCCAAAAAGGTGAAATAAAATACACAGCAAATGTAATAATTACAGAACTTGAAGCATGTCTGCTTGGGCAGGATTTGCCTTTTGAATGCGGCACTATAGGTTCAAAGCCAAGAGTTTCAAAAGGTCTTTTCCGGTTGATTTTATTTCGGATTTTGGTAACTAAATAAAAGTCAATCCATGGTACAGCGCCGCATAAAAGAACCCTTTTATCTTTTTTAACAGCCAAAATTGCAAGCATTGAGTAAAAAATAACCATAACAGGTTTTGGAAAATTTTGGTCTATAAATATAACTGCATTTTTAATTTTCTCGTTTTTGTTTAAAAATTCATTTATTCTTACATAATTTTCAGCTTTCATTTATCGAACCGCCTTTTTGTTCAAGTTTCTTTGGTTTATCCTTTAATGAAAGAATCAGTACTGTAATTATAATAAGTGCAAAACCGGCTAAATCAAAAACTGTAAATATGTTTTTAAGCCAGAGAGCAGAAAAAACAGTAGCGCTAACAGGTTCTATACAGGCAAGCATGCTTCCCTTTGATGCGCCGATTATACTTACGCCTTTCAGATATAGTGTAAACGGCATAGCAGTACCTATAAGTACTATAACCACAACTAAAAATGCAGTTGTAAAGTCAACATTTTGCTCCATATTCCATGGCCTTACAACAATTGTAAAAATAACTCCGGCAATAAGCATGCCTAAGCCTGTTACAGTAAGGCTGCCCCATCGCTCAATAAGCCTGCCAGGAAGTATAGTATAAACAGCCAAAGTAAAAGCCGACAGAAGACCGAAAAACAGTCCGGAAGGAGAAATGGCAAGGTTATTTATATCTCCATGGGTTGCTATAAGGAATGTTCCTGTTATTGCCAAAACTATTGCCAGAACTTCACGTGGCTTAGGAAGCCTTAAATATCGTATGCACATATAAACGAGAATAAGTGCCGGGCCTAAATACTGCAGAACAGTTCCTGTAGCAGCGTTTGAACGAGCTATTGCCGCAAAATACGTATACTGGCATGTCATAAGACCGGCTATGCCGAATATTAAAAGAGCTATTCGGTCTAATTTATTGCTTAAAATGCCCTTAATGTTTTGTTTTTGTGTTAAAAGGGCAAGTAAAACCATTATTATTCCCGCAAACAGCATTCTGTATGATGTAAGCCATTCGGCATTTACTCCTTTGTAGTTAAAAAGATACTGCCCGCAGGTGCCTGAAAATCCCCAGCATGTTCCGCTTAATAAAACAATAGCGGAGCCTTTAATTTTTTCGTTCATAAAGCTTATTTCTCCTTTGCCCCTTATCCCCAAATTTTTAAATAAATAAACAAAAGAATTATAACATACTATTAATAGCTTTAAAATATTAAAATATTAAAAATTTCTATTGATTACAAAAATATACACTTATAATTTTGGATAGATAATGTTACTTTGGATAATATAAATTTACGGGGTGATTTTTAATGATTTATACAGTTACACTCAATCCGTCTATTGATTATGTTATGGAATGCTCAGATATAAAAATAGGTGAGCTTAACAGGAGCGCTAAAGAATCCTCTTTTATTGGCGGAAAAGGTATAAATGTTTCGATAATGCTTAAAAATTTAGCTGTTGAAAGCACATGTCTTGGTTTTACAGCAGGCTTTACAGGTGAAGAAATTGAAAGAAAACTGAAAAGTATGGATATTAACCATCATTTTGTTCATCTTTCTAAAGGCGAAACAAGAATAAATGTAAAGCTGAAGGGTGAAAGCGAAACAGAAATAAATGGCTGCGGGCCTAAAGCAGAAAATGAAGAAGTGGAAAAACTTCTGGATATGCTTTCAGAACTTAATAAAAATGATTTTGTGGTTTTATCAGGTTCGGAAATTAAAAGTGATTATGATAACTTATATGAATTAATGGCACAGAAACTTAGCACTTTAGGAGTAAAATTTATAGCTGATACATCAGGAAAGAGCTTAAAAAGCGTTTTAAAGTATAAGCCGTTTCTTGTAAAACCTAATGTATACGAGCTTGAAGAATTTTCTGGCAGGAAAGCTTCAAACGAGAAGGAAATTATAAACCTTGCTGTTAATCTTCAAAAGAAAGGGCCTGAAAATGTCCTTGTATCAAGAGGCGGAAATGGAGCTGTTATGGTTTGTGGCGATAACAGCGTATATTCACTTCCGGCGCCAAAGGGTAAAATAATAAATACTGTAGGTTCAGGTGACTCTATGGTTGCTGGTTTTATTGCCGGATATATGTGGTATGGTGATTATGAAAAAGCCTTTCTACTTTCTGTAGCGGCAGGTTCTGCAACTGCTTTTTCAAAAGGCATAGGTTTAAAAGAAGATGTTATTAAACTGTATAAAAAAATATCCTTATAAGGAGCTGATATAGTTGAAAATTACGGAACTTATAAATCCTGACAGAATCAGAACGGGGGTTCAGGTAAAAAATAAAGACGAAATGATTTCATATCTTTCGGAATTAATGTTTAACTCTAAAATTGTAACTGACAGAAAAAAATTTGAAGAGGATTTAAAAAAGAGAGAAGAACAGTCAACAACGGCGGTAGGAGAGGGAATAGCCGTACCTCATGCAAAAAGTTCCGCCGTTAAAAAAGCCGGTATAGGTGCTGTGCTTCTTAAAAATGGTATTGATTACGGTGCTGAAGATGGGGAAAAAAGCAGGCTGTTT
>CALWHR010000108.1 GCA_944380455.1 uncultured Clostridia bacterium | reverse complement strand
CACGGTCCCTTTCGGAATCACTGGTTTTCAAGACCAGCTCCTTAAACCACTCGGACACCTCTCCACATAGTATTCAGTTCCGTGCTTTTTGTTTTCTGTCGAGCACGTGTTATATAATACTACTATCACCGTAATTTGTCAACAAAAAATTTAAATTTTTTTATTATTTTTTTTCTTTGTTTTTACACTTGATTTTAGCTGATATTTTTCCGCCTAACTTTCCGCTCTCACGAGAAGTTAAACTTTTCCATCCCTGTTCTTTTATTTTATCAAAAAGACCTATTTCTTTTGCCATTTCAAGTTTAAGTTTTTCTTTCTCAGCTTTAATTCTTTTTGCTTCTTCTCTTGTTATTTTCTTCTCTTCCATCTGTATCCTCCTTAATAAAACAGTTGCTTTTAATATTTTGCCTGAATCTGCATTTAATATTCATTAAAATGTTTGACATACACTCTTTTTGGTGCTAATATGATTTTAATTGAAAGTAGAGGCGCGTTTTCCATCAGTAACTGCATTTACGCTTATATCCGCAAGCGGTTAATAATTCAGCAAAAGGGGCAAACGCCGAAGAAAGCGTCATGCGGTATTCGCTTTCTGGGCGGTAAGTTAACAGCTTGCCGACTGTCATCTTTTAAGATGGAGTGCTACTGAATATATCATTTGCTTGGCAGCCGTATTGCACCGACTATGATTTATTTGGTGGTGTATACAGGCTTTTTTATTGCCTGAATATCAATTTTACACAGGAGTGATTATTAAATGAGAAAGGTAAATCTCGCTGTTGTAGGAGCAACAGGAATGGTAGGAAGAACCTTCCTTAAGGTTCTTGAAGAAAGAAATCTTCCAATTGATAATTTTTATGTCATGGCTTCAGCTCGTTCAGCCGGAAGCAAGCTTACTTTCATGGGTAAGGAATACACAGTTGAAGAGCTTACAGAACATTCTTTTGATAAACCTATTGATATAGCTCTCTTTTCAGCAGGAGGAAGCACAAGCGCAAAGTTTGCGCCTATTGCCGCAGAACATGGCTGTATAGTAGTTGATAACTCAGCTCAGTGGAGACAGGACCCTAAAGTACCTCTCGTAGTTCCAGAGGTTAATCCTGAAGACATTAAATGGAACAGCGGTATTATTGCAAACCCTAACTGCTCTACTATACAGGCAATGGTTGTTTTAAAACCATTAGATGACAAATACAAAATAAAGAGAGTTGTTTACTCTACATATCAGGCTGTATCCGGTGCAGGTGTTGCAGGCTGGAAAGACCTTGAAAACGGCCTTAAAGGCGAAGAGCCTAAAAAATTCCCTCATCCAATAGCAAATAACTGCCTTCCGCATATAGACGTTTTCCTTGATAACGGATATACTAAAGAAGAAATGAAAATGATTTGGGAAACAAGAAAAATACTTCATCACCCAGATATGCGCGTTACAGCCACAACCGTTCGCGTTCCTGTATTCAACAGCCACAGCGAATCTATAAACGTAGAGTTTGAAAATCCGGTTGATATAAACGAAGTTAAAGAACTTCTTGCAAAAGCTCCTGGTGTTGTTGTAAAAGATAATCCTGCTAACAACGAATACCCTCTTGCTATTGAGGCAGCAGGAAAAGACGAAGTATTTGTCGGCAGAATCCGCCGTGACGAAAGTGTTGAAAACGGCATTAACATTTGGGTTGTTGCTGATAATATAAGAAAAGGCGCTGCAACAAACGCCGTGCAGATAGCGGAACTTATTGTTAATTCACTTAACTAACCATTTAAGAGGAGGAAAACAAAATGTCAATTTTCACAGGCTCAGCAGTAGCTATTATTACACCTTTTAATAACGACGGTTCAATTAATTACGAAGCTTTTAAAAACATGGTAGAAGCACAGATTGCTGCCGGTACAGACGGTATTGTTGTAGCAGGCACAACAGGCGAGGCTTCAACTATTGACGATGCAGAACAGATTAAACTTATCAAGTACTGCGTTGATATTGTAAACAAAAGAGTTCCTGTTATAGCAGGTGCCGGGAGCAACGATACTTCTCACGCTATTGAGCTTGCAAAAGAAGCTGAAAAAGCTGGCTCTGATGCCCTTCTTATTGTTACACCATACTACAACAAAACAACACAGAAAGGCCTTGTTAAACATTATGCCGCAATAGCTGAAAATGTAAACATTCCTATTATTCTTTACAGTGTAGCCGGCCGTACAGGCATGAACATTTCTCCTGCAACAGTTAAAGAGCTTGCAAAAATCAAAAACATTGTTGCTATTAAAGAAGCAAGCGGTGACCTTTCACAAATTGCTAAGATTGCTGAATCCTGCGATATCGATATCTACTCAGGCAACGATGACCAGACACTTCCTATACTTTCATTAGGCGGCAAAGGCGTTATATCCGTTCTCGCCAATGTAATGCCTAAGGAAGTACATGAAATGTGTGAAAAATTCTTCGCTAATGATGTAGCAGGCGCAAGAGAGATTTTCTTAAATACTCTTACATTAGCTAACACATTATTTATTGAAACAAATCCAATACCTGTTAAAACAGCATGCAACCTTATGGGCATGAATGCCGGCGTTCTTAAAGCTCCATTATACGATATGGAGAGCGCTAACCTTGAAACTCTTAAAGCTGAGCTTAAAAAACATAACCTTATTTAATTACATAGGTTAATTAATTTTAAACGGCGCGGAAAACAATTTCTGCGCCATTTTTAAATCAAAGAAAAGAGGTTTTTAATATGATAAATGTTATAATCCATGGCTGCGGCGGCAAAATGGGAAAAGTTGTAGAAGGTCTTGTAAAAGAAGACAGTCAGCTTGCCATAGCTGCCGGAATTGACCCAAGAGATATACAGGCTGACTATCCAGTATTCCATTCTGTTGATGAGTGCACAGTAAAAGCCGATGTTATAATCGATTTTTCTACAGCTTCTGCAATACCTGCCCTTCTTGATTACTGCGTAAAAACAGGCACCCCTGCCGTTTTATGTACAACCGGTTTTTCCGATGAGCTTAATAATCAGGTAAAAGAAGCTTCAAAGTCAGTTGCCATACTTAAATCAGCCAATATGTCAGTTGGCGTAAATCTTATAATGAACCTTGTTAAAAAAGCCGCTGATGCCCTTTATGACTCAGGCTTTGATATTGAGATACTTGAAAAACATCATAATCAGAAAATAGACGCACCAAGCGGCACAGCTATTGCCATTGCTGACTCTATAAATGAAGCTCTTGACGGAAGGCTTAACTATGTATACGACCGTTCACAGGTTAGAGAAAAACGTACTCGCGATCAGCTTGGAATAAGTGCCATAAGAGGCGGCACAATAGTCGGCGAGCACGATGTAATATTCGCCGGAAAAGACGAAATTATAACTCTCAGCCACACAGCTTTAAGCAAAGAAATATTTGCTGTAGGTGCTGTTAAAGCTGCTAAATTCCTTGCAGGAAAACCAGCAGGATTTTATACAATGAAAGAAGTTCTTGAATAAATTAAAAGCTCCATGTTTTATAAACCAATATAAACCATGGAGCTTTTATTCTTCTGTAAAATTTTTAAAAAATCTGTAAACTCAAAGCACTTGCTTGAAATAAAAAACCGGATTAAACAACTGAATAATGTATGTTTAATCCGGTTTAACTTCATTTAAATTATATTTTAGCTAATTTATTTCTTTTCAATATTAATACTGTAAACATAATCGGCACAGTCAGCTATATCGTTATATTTATGACTGCCTGTAACAATTATATCCATACTTCCGTTTCTTTTGCTAAGCAGCTCAACAATATCATCTGAAGTAATAAATCCTGTATCAACAGCATCTGTAATACCGTCAAGAATAAGCATATCACATTCGCCGGTTTCAATTATTTTTCTGCTGAAATTGTATGCCAGCTTAATTTCATTTAAAAGCTCGCCTTTATCGGCATCATAATAACTTTCCCTTTGCTTTTCAAACCTGAAAGCTCTGAATTCAGGTTCAAGCTTTTTAAGCGGAATATACTCCTTGTTATGGTTATAATCTAAAAACTGTACCATAACAACAGTGCAATCCTCCCCAATAGCTCTCATTCCCTGCCCAATAGCAAGGGTTGTCTTTCCTCTGCCTTCGCCGTAATATAAAAATACATTACCTTTTCTCA
The DNA here is from genome assembly GCA_944380455.1 of uncultured Clostridia bacterium. Taxonomy (GTDB): domain Bacteria; phylum Bacillota; class Clostridia; order Lachnospirales; family Anaerotignaceae; genus Neoanaerotignum_A. The sequence continues at coordinate 23,646 of CALWHR010000108.1, read as the reverse complement.
TGTCAAATACCTCCAAGGCTAAATATCCCAGCCTAAGAAATAATATTTCATAAACTTATTCTTGTCAATGAAATACAGATATATTACAACAAAATAATTAATTATTCAACATTATCAGCCTGTGTTATCTTTTCTATTCTTGAAACAGATATTTCATAAGCAGTTTTTTCTTCAATACCTTCAGCAGTTTTTTTCTGATATTTTCTGCTTTGTATTCTGCCGGTAATTTTTATATTGTCACCAACCATAAGCCTTCCTGCAAATCTTGCATTTCTGCCCCATACAATACACGGTATGTAATCCGACTTGTTATATGCTCTGTTAACCGCAACAAGCAAATCAGTAATCTCGCGTCCCATAGGCGTAACACGGTATATAGGTTCACGGCAAATAAAACCGTTAATTTCTATTACGTTATCATTGTTTTCGTTGGAAATGTCATCATAAAACAACTCTCTTGCAAAAACAGAAATAACCAGCTTGTTTTTGAGTCCGGAACAGTTATTGTAGCTTCTTACCTGCCCGTCAATTTTAATATTTCTGCCAATTAATATGTCATCTTTGTCAAAAAGTCTTTCTGAAACAGTAACCGGAATAATGTCTTCGCTTCCGCTTAACCTTTTTACGGCTATATTAAAATTATAAAATCCCTCGCCATATATTTTGTGGCTGAAAACACAGTCGGACTCAATGCGTCCTGAAATTTTTATCCTGTTATTCTCGTTGATATTATCCATAAGTTTTTCTCCCCTTTAAGCATGGCTGTGTAATTTACAATTATAAATATTCCGCCAAATCGCTTAATATGCTTAGGATTATATAATCATGATTTACAGATATAAAAATTTATATCTATGAAACAAATTATACTATAAAATTATAACAGTTTTTTACAAAAAGCACAACAATAGTGTAAAAAAAACATTCACAAATGAAATTATTTTTATTTTTATAATAAAATTTAATAGAAAAAAAGCCTTAAAATAGATAATTTACGTAAAATAAGCACATTTTATAAGTAAAATATTAAACTTAAATTAAAATCAATAATCAATTTTGTATTATATTGGTATAATTTATAATTTTATTAGTATTAATGTACAAAAGCTCCCGGTTTAAACCGGGAGCTTTAAATATTTATTATCCGTTAAGTATATTTTTTGCAGTGTCAACCATTTTCATACCGTGGTTCATACTGCTTTTTTGTAAGAACCTGTGAGCTGCTTCTTCCGTTACTTTATATTTATTCATCAGATATAATTTAGCACGCTCCACAATTATATCCTCTTCATGTGTCCTGAAACCTTTTTGGCCTTCTTTTTCACTGTGCCCAAAGTGTATTTCATTAACATAGTTTAAAATCATATTTACAGTTTTTATAACATCAACTTTTGTAACTGGAAGAACTAATGAAAATATCTCCTCGTTGTCCACTAAATCAGCTTGTTTTCTTGACAGCAGAACAAGCATGCCAAATGAATCCGGAAGCATTTCATATATTTCTGTATGCAGCATATGCGCGACTTTGTAACCGCAAATTACAATCCCACCCGCACTTTCATTAGCAGCTCTTATCACCTCATCGCCGTTAGTACATATAAAAACATTATAAAAACCGTTATCTGCGACAATATCCTTAACGGCTTCCCCTTTTTTTCTGTCAGTAAACCCGATAATCACATTATCCATTAAAACCACTCCACACCGGCAGTTTATTAGTAAATATTAAGATATTTGTCAATCTCCCAGCGGTTAACAGTGTTGCAATACTCTTTCCACTCCTCTTTTTTTGCCATTAAATACTTATTGTATACGTCTTTTCCAAGAGCCTGCTTAATAACTTCATCTTTTTCAAACTCTTTTATAGCCTCTCCAAGGGTTTCAGGCAGCCTGCTTATTCCCATCTCAGCTCTCTGCTCGTCTGTCATTTCGTAAATATTGCCATTTATACAGTCAGGAGCAGTCATTTTTTTCTCAATACCGTCAAGTCCGGCACACAGTATAGCCGCAAATGCCAGATATGGATTGACTGATACATCAGGATTTCTCAGTTCTATCCTTGTGCTTTCTCCGCGGCCGGAAGGAATCCTTATTAAAGGACTTCTGTTGGCTACAGACCATGCTATATATGAAGGTGCTTCAAAACCAGTATTTAATCTTTTATATGAATTTACAATAGGGTTAGTAATTAGCGAAAGACCCTTCATATGGTACAGTACACCGGCTAAAAACTGATATGCCGTTTGGCTCATTCCTATTTTCCGCTCATCATTTTCATCAAAGAATATATTTTTACCGTCTTTTGAAAGAGAAATATTAATATGCATTCCTGAACCGCTCTGGCCGTTTAAAGGTTTTGGCATAAATGACGCAAACACACCGTTTCTTTGAGCTATTGTTTTAACAACAAGTTTAAGTGTAACAATTTTATCAGCGGCAGTTAACGCGTCAGCATATTTAAAATCAACTTCATGCTGGCCAAATGCCTGCTCGTGGTGGCTTGATTCTATCTCATAACCCATATCTTCAAGAGTAAGGCAAATTTCACGCCTTGTATTTTCTCCTCTGTCAACAGGCCCTAAATCAAAATATGAGCCTTTATCATGCGGTTTTAAAATAGGCTCTCCGCTGTCGTTTGTCTGAAAAAGGAAAAATTCACATTCCGGTCCAACATTAAACTCGTAGCCCATTTTTTTAGCTTTTTCAAGAGCATTTTTAAGTACATATCTTGGAGAACCAACATATGGCGTACCGTCAGCATTAAGCAAATCACATATAAATCTTGCTACTTTACCGTGCTGCGGTCTCCAAGGAAAAATAGCAAATGAATCAAGGTCTGGTTTGAGGTACATATCAGATTCTTCAATCCTTACAAAACCGTCTATAGCAGACCCGTCAAACATACATCTTCCATCTAATACCTTTTCAAGCTGACTTACAGTAACAGCAATATTTTTAAAAGCTCCAAACATATCTGTAAACTGCAGCCTTATAAATTTAACATCATTTTCACCAATTAACATTCTGATATCATCTTTTGTATTACACACAGCAAATACCTCCGTTAAGCAATATTAACACACAGCCGTTAAAGCAAAAAGACGCCTCCAAAAGGAGACGCCTTTGTCTTTCCATACTATACTGATATTATACTACCTGAATAACATATGTCAATACTGTAAAATCAGTATTCAACTCTTTTAAGCATAAGGCCGCAAGACGGCAGAGTAATACCTGCTAACTGCCTGTTTCGGCTTTTAATAACATCAGGTATTTTACTGCTGTTAAACTCTCCTGCACCGCACTGCAATATAGTGCCAGCCATTATTCTAACCATGTTATAAAGAAAACCGTCACCGCAGAACTCCATTTGTATTTCACTGCCTATTTTATTGATATCTATTGAATAAACTGTTCTTACTGTTGATTTTTTAATTCTTTTATTAGCACAAAACGACATAAAATCATGAGTTCCAATAAGCTTTGAAGCAGCTTTTTTCATTTCTTCAATATCTAATGTTTTTGTGTATTTATATACATACCGGCTTTGAAAAACATCTGACTGCAAATCATTAAGTATTCTGTATAAATACACCTTTTTCTTGGCGTTATACCTGCTGTGAAACCGTTCGGGAACAAGTGATATACTAACAACTGATATATCATTCGGCAGATATTTGTTTATGTAGTCCTTGACATAATTCTCGTCAAGTCTATCTTTTAAATAAAAGTTAGCCACCTGGCCTGAGGCATGTACTCCGGCATCTGTTCTTCCGCTCCCTATGACTTGTGTTTCCTCACCGTTTAATTCAGAAACTATCCTTTCAAACCGCCATTGAATAGTGTTTGCCTTTGACGCCTGCTTCTGCCAGCCATTATAATCTGTTCCGTCATACTGTATTTCTATTTTATAGTTATACATATTATTTGCTCTCTTTAATAATACCTTTATGGTATGCGTCCAACAATTCTGTAAGCTCATCAATGCTTGCCTGAAGCTCAGCACCTATGTCTGTATTCATAATCCTTATTCTTTCATGGGAATACTGAAGCGCTACCGTTGATGAGTGTATATCCTTTTCTTCGGCTATAGCTTTTTCCAAAGACTCAAACGGCTCGTGTGAAACAAGCACAAGGCCGTGCGAATTATAAATAAGTGTATAACCGGCAATTCCTGTTTCCTTCTGATAAGCCTTGGCAAAACCTCCGTCTATTACAAAAAGTCTGCCTTCTGCCTTTATTGGACTTTCACCCTTTGAAACCTTAACCGGAACATGTCCGTTAATAATGTGTGAATTTTCGGAATCCATATCAAAGTTTTCAAGTATCATACGGCATATTTCTTCTTTATCTCTGTGTTTGTAATAAGGGCATCTTTCTTCTTTATGAGTTGCTTTATCGTCAATAAAATATCTTTCAAATGTAGCCATTTTTCTTTTTCCGAAAAGAGGTGAATTTTCGCCGCACCACAAATACCATATATAATCCATACATTCACGTTTTCTTTCGGAATGAGGTTTATTGAAATAACCTTCTCGAACTGTTCTGTCTACTGCGTCAAAAAGCTCTTTGCCGCTTAAATATTCTCCGTCAACTAATACTTTTTTAAGAGTACCATCATCTTCCATAGGTATACAACCATGGAACATCAGGTTTGTATTGAATTTTTTATATAAGCTTCCGTGACTGTAGAGCATACTTATATGCTTTTGAAGCTTTTCACTGTTTACAAAAGAAGATTTTATCCTATTCATAACAAATTCTTCTTCCGGTGTAAAATCATATGGATTTTTAGGGTCAAGAGTTGGAAAGTTTGTATCATTAAGAGGATACTCAACACCTTCAACCATAACAGTGCCTTTTTCTTTATTAATTGCACCTAAAAGTTGTCTGCTTTCCATTTTATATTCAGGATGGCGCATTATAATTTGGCCTTCTGCCTTAAACTGCATTATAGAAATTGCTTTATGTATTTTTGCAATAAGCATAACATCGCTGTCACTTAAAACGTCATCTTCAGAAAGCTTAGGCATAAATTTCTCACAAGGGTCATCAGCATACTGCTGAGCCGCAAAAGTTACCAGCGGAATAAGATTTATACCGTAATCTTCATCTATTGTATCAAGGTTTGCATACCTTGCGCATATTCTTACTACATTGCATATAAGAGCCTGACAGCCTGCAGCAGCACCCATCCAGGATATGTCATGATTTCCCCATTGGATATCCACGCTGTGATAATTGTCAAGTAAATCCATTATTTTAGCAGCTTTAGGACCTCTGTCATAAATATCGCCTATTACATGGAGCTGGTCTATGGCAAGGCGCTGTATAAGGTTTGAAATTGAAATAATAAATCTGTCGGCCTGGTCAAGACTTATTATTGTTTCTATAATTTCTTTGTAATAAAGCTGCTTATCGGCACCTGTACCATCTTCATGTATAAGTTCTTCAAGAATATAAGAAAATTCCTTAGGAAGTGCTTTTCTTACCTTTGAACGGGTATATTTAGAGCTCATTACCTTGCAGATTTTTATAAGTCTGTGGAGTGTTATTCTGTACCAGTCAGCCATATCCTCCTCGCCCTCTTTTATTGATTCCAGTTTCTGCTCCGGATAATAAATTAAAGTAGCTAAAGCTTTTTTTTCACTTTCTCTTAATGATGAGCCAAATATAGCTGTAATCTGATTTTTAATAACTCCAGATGCGTTTTTAAGCACATGATTAAATGAATCATATTCACCATGAATATCGCTTACAAAATGCTCCGTACCTTTTGGCAGGTTAAGTATAGCCTGAAGATTTATAATTTCTGTACTGGCACTGTTTATATTAGGATATTTTTTAGAAAGAAGTTTTAAATATTTATAATCCTTCTCGTTATATTTTTTAATACCGACTGACATTTTACTCCCTCCCTGCGTTATAATAAAATGTATTATAAATACATATTATTTTTATTCTCATTTTTAATATACATTGCTTTTCTGTTAAGATAAAAAACCGTAACAACACTTACTATAAATGTATAAAAGAAAAACAGAATTATAGTAAACAGTATATCGCCTATAAAGAACAGCTGAAGAGCACCTATAAAAAATGATACTGTTCTTGTTATCATATTATTTATAATGCTTATTATTAATATATAAACAGCCGTTTTAAACCATTTGCCGTCAACCAATCTTTTGCTGAGTTTAAAAGAGCCAATAATATCCGCATCATCAAAAATAACAGCATATTCAAAAAAATACCACCAAACAAGCATAATTATGCCTGGTATAACAAAAAACATCATTCCAACAGCAACACCTATCCAATATATTGCGGCAGAAATCATTATAACAGCTCCTTTTGATAAGGCATTCTGTACGGATTTTTTTACATCAACATTTCTTCCGCTTAAACTGTCCCTTGCCGCATCAGCTATTGCTGTTGTTACCAATGGATATAGTACAGCCTGAATAAACATAGAAAGAATCATAAGAGAAAACATCGTAACCAGTTGTTCACTGCTAAAATTTTCAAACCATTGGGCGTTGCCTGTAAGTAATAAAGCCATATTTCCGTTAGACATTATTTTAAATAAAATTCTATTCGCAAAAGCAAGCAGAATACTTAAAGGCATGCCCAGTATAAATGTAATTTTAAAAAAATTAAAAAAATTATCTCTGAATATTCCCCAGCCTATAGAAAACATTTCTAAAATGCTAAGTTCTTTTGTATTAATTTCATTCATGCACTCCACTCCAAAATTCTGATAGAAATTTATTATTCTGAATTAAACTTAATTTCACTGAAACTTTTTATGGCTAACAAAAATATTATACTATAAACCATTAAAAATTTAAAGCTTATTATAGTGTCATAAACTTCTAATTAAATTACAATAATTTTTTATATTTTTGAATGATTATTCATAAAATACAAAAAAAGCATAAGGTGAAAAAATGATTATCCATACAGTAAAAACAGGTGAAACATTAAATTCAATAAGCAGGCAATACGGTCTTACACCGTTATATCTTCAAAATATAAATATGCTGCCTAACCCCGAAAATCTTGTTGTAGGTCAGAACATACTTATACTTTTTCCCGAAATTATTCATACTGTTAAAGAAGGAGACACTCTTTTTTCAATTTCACGAGAATACGACATACAGGTTAATACTCTTTTAAAAAACAATCCCAATTTATCAGTTAACCCGGCAATTAACAAAGGCGATGAAATTATAATAAAATTCGATGATGAAAAAATAAAAAATGTAATAACAAATGGATATACTTATGGCACACTGCCAGATAAAGAACTGAGAGCGGTACTTCCATATTTAACATTTATATCACCTTTTACCTATGGTGTAGAAAAAGACGGCTCTCTGATTCGCCCAGATGCTGAAAACACTTTATTTACAGCATCATTTTATAAAACTGAGCCTCTTTTGCATATTTCAACAATCACTTATTATGGAAATTTCAACACCGAGGCTGTTTCTGTAATTCTGAACACTCCAGCCTTGTGGGAAATATTTTTTGAAAATATATTAAAAGAAATTGAGATTTACGGATATGCAGGAGTTGATATAGATTTTGAGTTTATTGCCTCTTCTGACAGTTTAAAATATGCTGAACTTGTTGAATATTTAAAAAACAGACTTAATAAATATGGCTACATAATAATAGCCGCCCTTGCGCCTAAAATATCTGCCGAACAAAAAGGAATACTTTACGAAGGACATAATTACATAGCAATAGGCTCAAGTGCTAACTACGCTTTTATAATGACATATGAATGGGGATATACTTATGGTCCTCCTATGGCTGTAGCGCCTATTGAAAGTGTAAAAAAAGTGCTCGACTATGCTGTAAGCGAAATAGCATCTGACAAGATTCTTATGGGTGTGCCAACTTACGGCTATGACTGGACTTTGCCATACATAACAGATGGGCCAGGTGCAAAATCAATTTCAAACGAACAGGCAGTTTTAACAGCCTTAAATTATGGAGCAGAAATACAGTTTGACGCATTTTCTCAGTCACCATATTTTTATTACACAGATGAAAACGGAAACGTGCATGAAGTATGGTTTGAAGATGCAAAAAGCGCACTTTCCAAATTACGCTTAATAGAAATGTACGGTCTTGCCGGCTGCGGATACTGGAATTTAGAAAGACCATTTCCTCAGAATTATATGATTTTGAACAGTTTGTATAATATAGATAGTTTTAATTTCGATTCGTGAAATATGCGTTTTATGTTGAAAAATAGGTTCAATTATGGTATTTTATATTTATAATTTCTTAATATTTTTTTAATTCTTATACTTCACCTGAATTACAATTTAAACAGTTTAATCTCAGAGGGGGATATTCTATGGATTTAAAGGGAAAAACCGTACTTATTACCGGTTCTTCACGCGGAATAGGCAAGGCCATAGCATACGCTTTCGCTAAAAAAGGCTGTAATCTTGTACTCAACGCTTCTGTCAGCTCCGATGAATTGCTTAAAACACAGGAAGAACTAAAATCTATGGGTTATTATTCTTATTCATATCTTGCAGACGTTTCTGATTATTCACAATGTGCAGATATGTTTAATACCGTTGCAACAATTTACGGCGGAGTAGACATTTTAATTAATAATGCCGGTATTTCATATCTCGGACTTTTTACCGATATGAAACCAGAAAATTGGAACAGGATAATTGACGTTAATTTTAAATCTGTTTTAAACTGCTGCCATCTTGCAATACCTAAAATGGTAAACCATAAATCAGGCATAATTATAAATATTTCATCTATATGGGGCGACCGCGGCGCTTCCTGCGAGGCTGTATATTCTGCAACAAAAGGCGCTGTAAATTCCTTTACAAAAGCTATGGCAAAGGAATTAGGTCCAAGCGGCATAAGGGTAAATGCCATATCCTGCGGTGTAATAGATACTAAAATGAATCAATGCTTCACATCAGAAGAAAGAGATGTTCTGGCAGGCGAAATATCACTTATGCGTTTTGGCACACCTGAAGAAATAGCTAATTTAGCTGTTTTTCTGGCAGGAAATAACTCTTCATTTATAAATGGTCAGGTTATAACATCTGACGGCTGTATGTTCTGACAAAAAAGCCCCCGATTAACGGAGGCTTTTTATTTTAAACTGTTTCCTAATGTATAACCCTTTATCATAACCCAAAGCGATGAGTCTATAAATAATGAAATTAAACCGTAACCAAATAAAAAACCGGTTACAAAACGCTTAAAATTATTGCTTTCATATTTAGTTAGCGCCTGCATCAAGCCATCAATTACCATCGGCAGCATTATAATTATTCCCAATAATGTATTTATACTGAAAAACGCATATATTATAATTCCGAATATAATTCCTGTCAGCTCACCAAAACACCTGGCACATAACGGAAATTTTTTCCCTTTGTAATGAAAAGACCTGCTTTCCATGCAATGACATCCAAATATTATAGGCAGCCATTTATAAAACCAGCACAGCATGTTACATCATAGCTATTGAGCCGCCTACACCAATAAGGAATAAAAGCACATACCATAAAACACCTATAATTACAGACACTAAAGCACCTATTCCCGCAGCTTTAGCTGTACGCGGCTTAGTATCTTTCCAAACAAGGAAAAGCACAAGTCCAACTATAGGTATACAGCATCCAAGCAGTCCCCAAAGAAAACCACCGTTATCAACAACACCCTGGCCTCCTGACTGCCTTACCTGTACAGAGCTTGATTGTGTTTCACCGCAAAATGGGCATAAATTACTTTCATCATAAATTCTTTGTCCGCAGTTTCTGCAATAAGCCATATTAACGCCTCCTTAATAGCTTAACCTTCTATGGATAGTTTATTTCCTAAGCATTATATTGTCAACAATTTTATATATAATTTAAGCAAAGCTTAAACAAATTAAAATTAAGACATCACAGCTTTTACTTTGGCATTCTGTTATTTATATCTAAAAACTGGCAGACTTATTCTTTTAATATAGCAAATAACTCTTGTTCCAAAAACAAGCATGAAGCTCATAAAAATCAGCAGTGTTTCACTTACTAAGTTATTTAAAAAGAATATAAATATCGCACCTTCAACAGAAGTTATGGCGTAAATATCTTTTTGAAAAACATACGGCTTTCTGTTTACCATAATATCCCTTATAATTCCGCCGCCAACAGCAGACAAAAAACAACAGAATATTACAGTTATGCAGTTATATCCGGCATTTACTGCATTTATTCCAGCCGATACAGTAAATGCCGAAAGTCCAATAGCGTCGAGGATAATTATGCCCAAATTATCCTGAAGCTTCTTAAATTTCAGCGCAGTAAACATTCCCAAGGCTATGGCGATATACGGCATATAGTCATTTAATGCGTAAGGCGCGTTTGAATTAATTATTATATCCCTTAATATTCCGCCGCCGAGAGCCGTGGTTATTGAAAGTATAGCAATTCCAAGAAAATCAAATTCTTCCTCACGTGCTACAACACTTCCGGAAAAAGAAAACATAAACATTCCTATGTATTCAAATATAATAATAAAATTCATACTCTTTCACACCTTTATCTTTTGTATAAATAAACTTTTTTCATTCAAAATTCCTGCTGCCGTATTTATTCAGTAATATCAAAATTCAGGAATATTAGAAATATCACCGTTTTCATCAAACTCCAAACTAAAAGGACCGCTTATTATCTCTATATGATTATTGCCCTTTATCTGTTCATAAAGAGGAATTGAAATCGCTATTTTTTCAAGAGAATTTGTATCTCTGATAAAAGCAGCTTTTGTCTCTTCCGGGTTTTTAACTTTGCTTGATTCAAAAGCAGTTTTAACTGCTTCATAATCATTTGGCGCAACGCATGGAATTTTAGCCTGAAGCAGACATTTTGATGTTATACCGGTAAGTGAAGTTGCATTAATATCTATTTTGTCAAACACCCTTTTGGTTATAATATCAACTATTCCAAGTCCCATTGCGTTTCCGTGGGATTCATCGGTAAAATTTAAAACAGCTATTGATTTTATATTCGGTTTTTCCGGTTCTTTTTGTCCTGAAATCATTATGCGTCCTACTACCTTCGTATCAACACATGTTCCAGAAATGTTCTTTCCTGCATCACGAATTATAAGTGTATCAATATCATCAGAAGGCAAATGAACAAGCTCTTTTTTAACTTTTGCAAGTATTCTTGTCTCAAACTCGAAAAGATTTTCAGAAAGTGAGGCTTCTACATAATTAAGCTGGTGTTTCCAGTTTTCCGTAACGGCTACAGCCAAAAAAACCGGAAGCTTTTTAAGCATCAAATTGCCGGCGTCACGTATAGCCTGACCATATCCAACTCTTAATGCATTGGAATGTATAATAGAAGCACCTTCAGGATTTCCAAGACCTATAGCCATAAGTTTATATATGCCGCTTTCAGTAACATCTTCAAAATCCGTATGCGGTTTAATTCTGTTGATAAGTATTATGTAATCAAATTTAAGCGCCAGTTTATTGCAGTAAACGTCCATGTCATTTTCTGTTATACCTAAAAAACTGCTTTCGGCACAGGTTTTAACAGGTGCTTCAACACTGCTTTCTGTTATTCCTATAGATTCCAGAACCTCCCTTTGTCCCTCAGGAGTTCCCCCGCCGTGGCTGCCCATTGCATTAAATACTGTAGGCACTCCTTTATATTCCTTAACTATTCTAACTAAAGATTTAACTACCTCATCAATTTTGTTTATTCCTCTGCTGCCTACCGCAATGCCTACAGTTTTTCCATTAAGCCTTTCTAAATCGGCTTTTGAACTATACACAGTATTTCTTACAGCTTTTTCAATATCATCAATTTTTTCAGCACCGTAATTCTGTTTAATCATTACAAATTTAGGAAACATATTAATACCCCCATTATGTTAATATTGGCGAAACCCTGTAAAGTGAAAACTCTCTGTGTCCTAATTTTTCTGCGCAAGTTTCATTTCCTTCGGCTGTTTCAATTACTTTATTAAATACCATTTCTCCGCCTTCTTTAATGGAAAGGCTGCCTTCTACTATCTCTGAAAGATTCAAATCAAAATTTTCATTCATAATTTCAAAAATATTTTTATTTGCTGTAACCTTAATTACTGGTGCACAGGCAAATCCCATAGGTGTTCCCTTTCCTGTTGTAAATATTATTATCTGTGCCCCTGCACAGGAAAGACCAAGACTGCATGCTATATCATTTCCAGGCGTATTTACAAATGTAACACCGGCTTTTACTGCACTTTCTCCAAAATTAATGGCATCAACAATTTGTGATTTTCCTATTTTGCAAATACCACCCAGAGATTTTTCTTCAATTGTAGAAAGTCCGCCTTCTATATTTCCCGGAGAAGGCTGAGTTCCTCTTAAATCAACATGCATATTTATGGCAGTATCCTCAATATCTTTTATTTTACTGGTTATAAAATTAAATATCTCTTCATTCTGGCAGAGATTTTCAATTATTTTTTCTGCACCCATAAGCTCTGTTGTTTCTCCAAAAACGACCTTGGCACCAAGCTGTGTAATTCTGCCTGTAAACATTCCTACAGAAGGATTTGACGCAATTCCTGAGGTAAAGTCAGAGCCTCCGCATTCAACACCAATTGTTAAATTGGAAATATCCGTTTCAACTCTTTCCTGTTCTGACAATATTTTTTCAAAATTTCTGCATATTTTAACACCTAAGTCAACACAGAAATCCGTTCCGCCGTTTTCCTGCATAATAATAAGTTCTGTATTTGGCTGTTCTTTTTTTATTTCATTATATAATTTTTCAGGCAAAATTTCTTCACAGCCAAGTCCAAGGACAAGGACTGCACCGTTATTAGGATGAGTTCCCATTTTTTTAAGGCAGTTAAACGAAAGCTCCAAATCATACCCAAGCTGGTCACAGCCGTAAGGGTGAGTGTAAGCATCTGCCAGAGAAACCATAGACGCTATTTTCTCTGCCACATGGTTAACACATGCCACAGTCGGAATAACAGCAATTCTGTTTCTAACACCATAAGTACCGTTTTCACGTTTATACATATTTATTTTCAACACAAATCACCCCGTCCTCTTTCGCTTTCAAGATTATGTATATGAATAAGCTCGCCTTTTTGTATAAAATCTGAAGCCTTGCCAATTACATGACCATATTTAATAATATGTGAGTTCTTTTCAATATCCCTAACGGCTATTTTATGCCCGCGATTAATATTGCTTAAAGAATTTAGAACATAAACTGAATTCTTTTCCGAATCAAACACTTCAACCTCGTCATGTACAAAAACATTTTCAAGTAAAGTTGCAGCATTATCATTTTGCGAAAGTATAATTGCTTTTTTCATTTAAATCACCTCTTATATAACATTATTCTATTATTAAGGATATCATTCTATATTTGTCTTATCGACATAAAAATATCACATATATTTTGTTTTGTCAAACAAAATATTTCTCTTTAAATTAATGCATATTGCCATAAATCATAAATCCATGTAAAATAAAACTATCCTTTTGGTTGGGAGGTTTTGTTTAAATTATGATAAAAGGCAGCTACAAAGCTAAATATCCTGTGCAAACAGTAGAAAAAGCTATTGATATTTTAATATTCCTTAAAAACAACAGTACTTCTAAAGGTCTTACACTTAACGAAATATCAGAAGGAGTTAACATAGGCAAAAGTTCTGTTCACAGGTTTTTAGATACATTTCTTGAATATGACTTTGTGGAAAAATCTGATGACGGAATATATTATAAACTCAGCTGGGGTGCATTTGAGCTGGGAAGCGATGTACCTAAATTTAACGGCATGGATTCAGAAAGAATTTCTTCATACCTTAACGAATTAAGCAACTATTTCGGTGAAATTATAAATTTGGGCATTAAAAGCGGTAACTATATGATAATTATTAAAAGATGTTTCCCTGACAAGGTGTTAAGCAATCATAAGCTTATAACCAATGTAAACATTGGGGAAAGAGAACCTCTCCACTGCACAGGAATAGGGAAACTTTTTTTAAGTGAGATGGAGACAAAAGAAGCCTTATCCGTTTTTGAAATGCAGAAGGATTTGGGAATGACCGAAATGTCAATACGTGATAAAGATAAGTTTTTAGACGTGATAGAACAGGTAAAAATAAAAGGCTATGCTATTGATGACAGGGAATCAGCTGATGATGTATTTTGCATAGCAGTTCCGTTAAAAGATTATACCGGTAAAACAACCGCTGGAATAAGCATATCCGTTCCAGCCGGAAGAATTAACAAAGACGAGATAGAGAAAGCTGCCATTAAAATGAAGGAGTCAGCTCTTATGATTTCAAAATCAATCGGATATGCTGAAAATTAAAATACTATATAGATAGCAAAAACGGTTAAAATAAAATTTTAACCGTTTTTATATTTGAATCTAATATAAATTAAAACAGTTTATTGCTTTTGATAATTTTATACAAAATAATAATAAGCATTATTTTAATAACAACTTCAATAGCAGTATTAAATATTGGAAATATAACTACAAACCACGACATGATACTCCCCCCTCCTCAGACAGTTAATAAAAATCATATTAAGCAAACTGTTTTAATAATTTTATCATATTTCATAAAGTATAGAAATACTCGGCAGGTTGTTAAAATTTAATTTTAACTTCTGACTTTTAAAAAAAATTGACTGTATTATTCCATATTTTGTATAATTAATTAAATACAAAATAATACTTTTCACTAACTAATAATTTATAAAGGAGGCTTATTATGCTAAACAAAAATCTTTCGCGCAAAATTCTTACGTCGGCTCTTGCTCTTTCATTCAGTATTTCATGCTTTATTCCAAACGCATACGCCGAAGAAAAAACTACGTCTATTCAAATCGTTCATACCAATGATATTCATGGATACTACGCAAAATCAGATAACGGCAATTTGGGGTTTGCTGTATTAAAAGGAATTATAGACTCCGAAGAAGCCGATTTAGTCCTCGATATTGGTGACTGCTTTCACGGACAGTCTTTTGCCACAATAGAACAAGGGAAAAGCATATCAGAGCTTATGAATGCTGTTGGATATGATGCTGTTACACCAGGTAATCATGACTGGAGTTATGGTTCAGAACAGTTGAAGGCGTTAGAAGAAGAAAACGGATTTAAAATACTTGCTTCTAATGTTGTAAATAACGATGGAACAAAATTTTTTGACAGTGATTATATAATAAAAGACATTACTGCTGATGACGGAACAAAATTAAAAATGGGCGTTATAGGTGTAATAGATGATGCCTTCTATTCTTCTACTTCTTCTAAAAATGTAGAAGGTTTGCAGTTTGAAGAAGAAGCTGCAGAAGCTTCTGAAAAAGCTGCTTATCTTAAAGAAAATGAAAACTGTGATATAATACTTGCCATTACACATCAAAGCAACTGTGAAGAGTTTGTATCAAACATAAATAACATCGATGCAGTGCTTGCAGGTCACGAACATCTGGTATTTAACAAAAGCTATCCTGACAGCGAAGGAAAAATGATTCCTGTTGTTGAAGCCGGATATTATTTTTATAATATTGGTGTTTTGGATTTAACTTTAGACCCGGAAACAAAAGAGATTATCTCGGCAGATGAAACCGTATACAGCACAGATACAATTTCAGATATAACAGAAAACAGCGATATATTGAATAAAATTCAGGAAATTGAAAACAGACAGCAGATAATTTTAGGAGAAATTATAGGCTATACATCCGAAACATACCCTTATTCTTGGGAAGATGTCCGTGTTTCTCAGCAGAAAATAGGCAGTTTTATAACTCAAAGCTATATAGCCGAAACAGGCGCTGACATAGCTTTTGAAAACGGCGGCGGCATACGTTCAGGTATAGAATCAGGAGATATTACATATAACGATATAATCAGTATTTCTCCATACGGTAACGGATTAGTTACTAAAAAGCTCACAGGAAAGCAAATAATTGAAGTTTTAAATGAATCTAATAAGATAGGCAAAAACAGCAATGAAATATACAACCTTCAAAAGGAAGCTGTTATTAAAGGCAATGACCCTTATGAATATCAATGGCCGGATAACTGTGGTTCATATATTCAGTACGGCGGAATAGAAATTGAAACTGATGAAAACGGTTCTATTATATCAGCTAAAATCAACAGCGCACCAATAGATGAAAACAAGCTTTATACTGTTGCAACAAACAGCTTTTTAGCAGAAAGTCAGGACTATCCGGCTTTAAGCTCGGCACCTTCGGAAAAAGAATACGGAACATGCGAACAGGCTCTTATTTCATATATAAAAAGCTCAGCTGAATATGAAGAAGCAAAAGATTTGTCCGCACAGTCCGATAACGAAAATGTAACCCGCGGTGAAGCAGCAGAAATGCTTTTACAGGCAGCCGATGATTACAATAATGAAATTGAAAAAGAAGACATAATTAAAGGTTATGAAAACGGCCTTATATATGAAAATAAACCTGTAACAAAGGCAGAATTTCTTGTAATGCTCAAGCGTGCTTTCGGTACTTTGCCGGAAACAGGCAATATTTCTTTATCTTTTACCGATATTCCGCAATGGGCTGAATCAGAGCTTAACGAAATAATTAATTCCGGATTAATTGAAGAGACTGACTCTAATAAATTCTATCCAAACGAGAATATAACAATAGGTCAGGCTAAAACTTTTATAAACCAAACATTTACGCTTTTTGAAAGCAATTAACTGCAGTTTTAGTAATAACATTAAACCTAATCTGTTAATAATTTTCTAAAATTCAGATTTATTTTCATTAAAATAAAGCAGAGCGGCAAGCTCTGCTTTATTATTTATAATCAGTAATGATTATTTTTGTCTTTGTTTTCTGGGAATTCATGCCACACAGTTTTATTATTATTGCCTGTAATCAGATTTTTAATTTTCTCCAAAATCCCATCAACAATATCAAACCAAATATTTCCAATAATTACCAAAACAATCATAATAAGCAGAATTACACCTAATTCTTTAAGCATTATATTTCCTCATTTCTTATAAAAGCTGTTCATAAAAAATTCAGTAAATTCAGCCAATTCTTTTTCCTGTGAAACATATACATAAAGCTTTTCGTCTTCAAGCCAGTCATAGGCATTTATAGCTATATACCCTTTTTTATCAGGATATATAACAAACGCATCTGTTGGATATTTATTTCGGTAAGCCTTTAAAATATCATTATAGCGGTAATACGTTGCCTCACCGCAGCCTGATAAATCCGGAACTGTTGGCACAACTGCAATAGTTTTGCTTTCCTTATTCCAGCCTACAATCAAATTGCCTATTTTTGTTTTGCTTCCGTGTACAAAACCGTAATTAAAACGTGATACATCTTCGGTATAACCAAATATTAATTTGTAATCATCTCCATTTTCAACCATATGGTTAAACAGTACACGCATTTTTTCAGCATTAGCCCTGCTCTTTTCCATATCAATCTCCGGACCTTTAAACAGTTTTCCAAATAATCCCATAAATATACCTCCTCATTAACAATAAAAACATTTTATATAATTTGTCTTTATTTTTCTTATAAATAAATCTGTCAGTACACAACATAAAATGCCCCGACAGAAATTATTTACTTTTATTATCATTTAAATCCTGTATTTTTCCAAGCAGTCAACTATTGCGTTAATCTGAAAATCTATGGTTTTTTCAGCCGCTTCCGGTACAAAAAAAGGGAGAGTATCCGGAATTGCTCTGCAAATTATAATAGCCGTTAAACTTAAATTTGTAAAAATATGTATTACATCTTTGTCGGCTCGCACACCAAAGCATTCCAAAATCTTTCCAAAAAGTTTAAATTGATTTTCTCTGAATGTTTTACAGCTTTCCTCTGACAAGCGCCTGAAAATAATCTGCTGTTCTTCAACCGTCATAACCATAATACCTTTTTTTTCACCATAACAGCATGAATAAAGAAACTTCTTAACGGCTTCTCTCCAGCTTAAACTTGTATCAGACATAAGTTTTTTAACATATTCAATTATTTTGGGCTGCTGAAGGTATAAAGTTTCTATAACCAAATCTTCTTTTGTAGAAAAAAACGAGTAAAAAAATGTACGTGATATTCCTACCTTTTTATAAATTTGCTCAACGGTTGTATGCTGTATATCATTTTTAGCCATTAATTCCAAAGCCGTTTTAACAAGCTTTTCCCGTATTTCCTGTTTTTCATATTCTGAATAAGCTATTTTTGGCATAATTACACCTCAAATAAAAACAATCTTAAATATTTGTTTTTATTTTACCATAATAATTCATACTGTACAATAATTATTTTAAATTTAAATTAAACGTGCATACAAATTTAGACTGATAATTAATGCTTCATAAAAAAAGCCTTTTAATAACAGGTACAGTATAATACGTTATTAAAAGGCAGATTAAATTTAATATTTATTTCAAGTATTTATTATTGAGTTTACTGTATTATCCGCAACAAAAACTCCTTTTTTAATTACAATATCAGGTTTTTTCACAGCTTCTGCTATATTAACGGCAGGGTCTTTTTTAAGAAGCAGTAAGTCTGCCTGTTTATCGGCCTCTATTGAGCCTGTCTTATTATCTATTCCCAGAGCTTTTGCTCCCCGCAGTGTTGAAGCATGTATCAAATCAATACTTTTAGCGCCGTTTTTCTGCATTACGCAAAGATTGTCATAATAACTGCTTTTAAAACCGGAAGCACGCCATCCAGCATCTGTTCCTATTACATAAGGTACATTTCTTTCCATTTGAAATTTAAAGCTTTCATTAATCAATCTGTCGTAATTTAAATTGCTTTCATAAGCTTGTCTGTCACTGTCAGTTGCTTTTTGAGTGTCTATTAAATTTTTAAGCCGCTCTATCTCACCCTTAACGCAGCATATAGTATAGCTTACAAAAATTTCTTTGCTTGCCATTCTTTCAGCAGTCTTTTCATCCAAAATATTCTTTGAACAATCCGGCGGACACATTACGGCATGTTCTATTGTGTCAACACCTGTTTTAGAGAGTTTCTCTGTCATTTCATATGTACAGCTGTGCACAGCTACTTTAAGCCCTCTTAAATGCGCTTCTTCAATAGCTGCCATAAGCTCTTCATCGCTAAATGTCAGAGTCTTTGTAATTCCTATTGTTCCTCCGTATGTTCCCATTACTTTTACGAAATCTGCTCCGGCTTTCTGCTGCTGGCGAATTTTCTTTCTTATTTCCCAAGGGCCGTCTGCCTCGCCACCCATATAATAACAATGTCCTCCGGTACATGTTAAAGGTGCTCCGCATGAAATAATATCAGGTCCAACAATATTTTGGTTATTTATTGCTTTTCGCACATTAATAGCCGCATAATTAATTGAGCCGCAGTCTCTCATGGATGTAACTCCGTATTGCATAGAATCCATGGCATTTCTGTATGCCAGAATGTTTATTTCTCCGTCACTCCACTCATTTGCTATATATTCTCCCAATGTATTATTACCTGGAATCATTAAATGTACGTGGCAATCTATAAGCCCAGGCATCATGTAATAGTTTGAATAATCTAAAACTGATATTTTGTTATATGTCAGATATTCATCAAGTTCATTATAGGTGAGTATATCTTTTATTTTTTCACCATCAATTATAACTGCACAGTTATCCTGAAAACTTCTGGCTTTGCCATTGTAGAGTCTTTTTACTTTTATTGCCTTCATGAATTTCAGCACCTCTTTTGCACATTTCTTAAATAAAGAAGTTTTTTACAAATATTTATATTTTACCTTTTTAGCAAAACAATCATGTCAAAAGACATGATTGTTTCATTTAATATTTAATAATAAAGTATACACGAAACCTTATGGTTTGGAGATACCTCAACTTCTTTAATTTTACCCTGTAGACATTCCGGTTTAGCATACGGACATCTTGGCGCAAAACGGCATCCTGGTGCTGGGTCTATTGGGCTTTTAACCTCACCTTTAATTATATTCTGCTGTTTTTTTGCGCCAATTTCCGGAATAGGTATAGCGTCAAGAAGCGCTTTTGTATAAGGATGCAAAGGATTTTCATAAAGCTCATCTGTTTCAGACTGCTCTATACACTCTCCTAAATACATAACCATTATTCTTTGGCTGATATGCTTAACAACACTAAGGTCATGAGTTATAAACATATATGCAAGATTTCTTTCTTCCTGCAAATCCATAAGAAGGTTAAGTATCTGAGCCTGTATGGATACATCAAGAGCAGAAACAGGCTCATCGCAAACGATAAATTTTGGATTAAGCGCCAAAGCTCTGGCAACACCAATTCTTTGCCGTCTTCCGCCGTCAAGCTCGTGCGGATAAGCATTATAAAAACGAGGTGCCAAACCAACTATATCCATAAGTTCTTTTACCTTATGCTCTCTTGCCTTACTGTCTTTTTCCGTTTTACACACTATCATTGGCTCAGCTATAATCTGCGCTACTGACATACGCGGATTTATTGATGAATACGGATCCTGAAATATCATCTGCGCGTCTTTACGGAAATGTTTAAGCTGTTTTTTATCAAAAGTATTAATATCCTGGCCTTCAAAATAAACTTTACCCTCTGTTGCATTAATCAAACGTATTATTGTTCTTCCAAGTGTTGATTTTCCGCAGCCAGACTCACCAACAACTCCGAGAGTCTTTCCTTCAGGTATTCTAAGATTTATATCATCAACAGCATGAAGCATGCCAGAAGGGGTTTTAAAATACTTTTTTAAACCTTCTGTATAAATTAAATCGCTCATAGTTATAACTTGCCCCCTTACTTTGATGTGAATAGATGGCATTTAATCATATGCTCTCCGCCCATCATAACGCACGGAGGTTCTTCAGTCTTGCAGATATCCATACAATGAGGACATCTTGGACTAAATGTGCATCCTTTAGGCAAATTAGCCGGATCAGGCATTAATCCATCAATAGGTTTAAGCCGTCTTGTTTTAACCTTCAAGTTTGGTATAGAAGCAAATAATCCAACTGTATAAGGATGATGTTTATCACCGTTAAATATATCTTCAGCACTGCCTTTTTCAATTATAGAACCAGCATACATAACTGCTACATCTTCACATGTTTCAGCAACTATTCCAAGGTCATGTGTAACAAGTATCATAGAAGTATTAAGATGTTCTTTAAGGTCATTCATAAGCCTAAGAACCTGAGCTTGAATTGTAACATCAAGTGCAGTTGTAGGCTCATCAGCCAGCAAAAGCTTAGGTTCGCAGGCAAGAGCCATAGCTATTACAACCCTTTGTTTCATTCCGCCTGAAAACTGATGCGGATAATCATTTTTTCTTTCTTTAGGAAGTCCAACAAGCTCAAGCATTTCTTCTACTCGCTTATCAATTTCCTTTTCATTTTTGTATATTCCATGATATTTAAGTGCTTCACCAATCTGCATGCCTACTGTATAAACCGGATTAAGGCTTGATAACGGATCCTGAAAAATCATGGCTATATCATTGCCTCGAATCTGACGCATTTCTTCTTCAGGAAGTTCAATAAGATTTTTACCATCAAAATAGATTTCGCCTGCTGTAATTTTACCAATTTTATCAGGAAGCAGCCTGAGTATACTAAGACATGTGGTTGTTTTGCCAGCACCAGTTTCTCCAACAAGACCTAATGTTCTTCCTTTGCTAAGAGAAAGTGTCAGGTTATTAACTGAATAAACAACATCATCGTCAGTGTCGTATTGTGTATATAAACCTTTAATATCTAATAATTTTTCATCATCCACGGCTATATCCCCTCTCGTATCAGTTTTTCATTTTTGGATCTAAAGCGTCTCTTAAACCGTCACCAATAAGAGTTAATGACATAACTGTAAGAACGATAGCAAAACCAGGTGCGTATACAAGATACGGATAGTTAATCATCTGTGTTTTTGCCTCTGAAAGCATAGCGCCCCACTCTGGGTTAGGCGGCTGAATTCCTAAGCCGATAAAGCTCATAGAAGCAATAGAAATAATGCTTCGTGCAACTGATAATGTACCTTCAACTATCATAGGTCCTACAGCGTTAGGAAGTATGTGTCTGAACATAATACGTGCATCACTTGTTCCGCAGCTAATTGCCGCTTCAACAAATTCCTGATTTTTCAGTGAAAGCACGGATGACCTTACAATTCTTGACATTTTAGGCATAGTACTTATACCTAAAGCAAGCATAAGGTTAGGTATGCTGTTTCCAAAAGCTGAAACAAGGGCTATAGCAAGGAGAGTACCAGGAATAGCAAGGAACATATCACATAAACGCATTAAAACATTATCTGCAATACTGCCTTCGTAATATCCTGAAATAGAGCCAATAATAGCTCCTCCGCCAAGAGAAATAGCAACAACACCAATACCTACGAACATTGACGTTCTTGAGCCCCAAAGTATTCTCTTAAAAATATCCCTTCCAAACTGATCAGTACCAAATAGATGCTCAAGACTTGGCCCCTGAAATCTGTTTGAAATTTCCTGTGTTATAATATCTTCCTCATAACTTAAAATGAGAGGAGAAATAAACGCTATAACAATCAGTGCAATAAATATAATTAATCCTGCCAGTGCAAGCTTATTTTTTCTGAACCTGAACCAGATAGAAGCTATTTGGCCTCTTCTTTTAACTTCACCTGTAGATTCATCGATTTTGTTCTTATTTAAAGAAATTTCAGCCATTAGACTTCACCGCCTTTTTCTTTGCTGTTACAAATTGGGCGCGCAGACGCGGATCTATATAAGCATAGAATATGTCTGTTGCAAGGTTAATTATTGATGAAAGCGTAGCTATAAACATAACGCAGCCAATAACTATAGGAACATCCTTAAGTCTTATGGACTGAATCATAAGAGAGCCTATGCCAGGAATACCAAATACCTGCTCAATAATAATTGTACCGCCAAGCTGCCATCCCATATTAACACCTACAAGTGTGACTATAGGCATAAGAGCATTCTTGAAAATATGTTTAAATATAACATCTCTCTCCGGCACACCCTTTGCTCTTGCCGTTCGTATGTAATCCATTCTCGATACTTCAAGCATTGAAGAACGCGACATTCGGATAGTATTGGCAAGATAGTTGGCTGCGGCAGTAAATCCCGGCAGTATAAAGTGTTTCCATGATGTAGCACCTGAAATAGGAAGTACACCAAGTTTAACTGAGAAAAGAATAATAAGCATAAGTCCGAGCCAGAAATCCGGCATGGATGTAAGTACTAATGTTATAGCAGTAATAACATTATCTGTTTTGCTATATTGTTTAATTGCTGAAACAATACCAAGAAGAACACCGAATATTGAAGAAATAGCTATAGCCGTAAAAGCAAGTCTTACTGTGTAGCTAAATCTAATAAAAATCTCATCAAATACAGGATTTTTTGTACGGTAAGAAAGACCAAAGTCACCGTGAAGAATAATATTTCCTATGTAATTAAAATAACGTTCAAAAAAGCCGCCATTTAATCCTAACTCTTCTCTAAGAGCCTCTACAGCCTCTGGAGTAGCGCTATCTCCCAAAAGAAGCGTTGCCGCGTCACCAGGTGTTAAGTTCATAATGGAAAAAAGAATAAATGATATACCTAACAGAACTGGTATGAGC
>CALWHR010000107.1 GCA_944380455.1 uncultured Clostridia bacterium | reverse complement strand
TTTTCCTCTGTCGAAACTTGTCACTATTTGGGGCAACAAAAAAACAGTATAAAAATTCCCTTTTATACTGTTTTTCTATCTGCTTTCGTAATTATTTTACTTACACATCTGTCAAAATCAAGGAATTTAAGTGCCTCAAAATCGGCATAGAAAACCTCTGGAAGCCTTGATTTTACTGGGTTTTAAGCCCATGTCATACTTTATTCCTCCTCGAGTTTAAGGACACTCATAAATGCCTCCTGCGGCACTTCTACACTGCCAACCTGACGCATACGTTTTTTGCCTTCCTTCTGTTTTTCAAGAAGCTTTCTCTTTCTTGATATATCGCCGCCGTAGCACTTTGCCAAAACATCTTTGCGCATAGCACCTACTGTTGTTCTGGCTACTATTTTGCTTCCAATACTTGCCTGAATAGGAATTTAAAAAAGATGTCTTGGTATTTCTGTTTTAAGCTTTTCGCAAATCTTGCGTCCTCTTTCAACAGCTGAGCCTTTAAAGACAATAAACGAAAGTGCGTCTACAAGCTCTCTGTTTACAAGTATGTCCAGCTTAACAAGCTCAGATTCCTGATAGCCTTCAAGACTGTAATCAAATGACGCATAACCGCGGCTTCTTGATTTAAGAACATCAAAAAAGTCATATATAATCTCGTTAAGCGGTATGTGGTAAATAAGCATAGCTCTTGTGTCGTCAAGATATTCCATGCTTTCGTAAACACCTCGCCTCTGCTGGCAAAGCTCCATTATGGCACCTATATAATCCTTAGGAAGTATAATTTCTGCTTTAACAATAGGTTCTTCCATTTTGAGTATTCTTGCCTGGTCTGGCATATTGCTTGGATTGCTTATTTCCATTACAGTTCCGTCTGTAAGATAAATTTTATATATAACGCTTGGTGCTGTCGTTACTAAATCCAGATTAAATTCTCTTTCAAGTCTTTCCTGTATAATTTCCAAATGCAGAAGCCCTAAAAAGCCGCATCTAAAACCAAAGCCCAAAGCAACTGATGTTTCCGGCTCAAAAAACAATGATGCGTCATTAAGCTGAAGCTTTTCAAGAGCATCTTTAAGCTCTGGATATTTTGCGCCGTCTGCCGGGAAAATACCGCAGTAAACCATAGGATTTGCTTTTTTATAACCTGGGAAAGGCTCCGGTGTAGGGTTATTAGCTTCTGTAACAGTATCACCTACACGTGTATCTGCCACATTTTTAATACTTGCTGTAAGGTATCCTACATCTCCGGCTTTAAGCTCAGCACAAGGCACAAGCTTGCCCGGATTAAAATATCCTACCTCTACTATTTCAAATTCTTTGCCGGTAGCCATCATGCGCACTTTTGTACCCTTTTTAACTGTACCGTCAAAAACACGCATTATAACTATAACACCTTTATACGGGTCGTAAACAGAATCAAATATAAGAGCTTTTAAAGGTACATTTTCGTCACCTTTAGGTGCTGGTATATCCGTTACCACTCTTTCAAGAACTTCTTCTATATTAACACCGTTTTTTGCTGAAATTCTTGGCGCGTCCTCTGCCGGTATGCCTATAATGTCTTCAATTTCTTTAATAGCCATTTCCGGGTTAGCACTTGGAAGGTCTATTTTATTAATTACAGGCAAAATTTCAAGGTTATTGTCTATGGCTAAATATACATTAGCCAGTGTTTGAGCCTCAACACCCTGTGCTGCGTCTACAATAAGTATTGCGCCTTCGCAAGCCGCAAGGGAGCGTGAAACCTCGTAATTAAAGTCAACATGGCCTGGGGTATCTATAAGATTAAATATATATTCCTCGCCGTCAGAATCTTTATGCACAAGCCTTACAGCCTGTGATTTTATTGTTATCCCTCTTTCCCGCTCAATATCCATGTTGTCAAGTATCTGTTCCTGCATTTCTCTTTCTGTAAGCAAACCAGTTTTTTGTATCAGCCTGTCTGCCAGTGTGCTTTTACCGTGGTCGATATGCGCCACTATACAAAAATTACGTATTTTCTCCTGTCTTGATAAAGACATGTACTTTCCTCCAAACTAATAAATGTAAATTAAGGCATAAGCCGTTCTTATTGTACTATATCTGAATGATTATAACAAAAATATCAGTTTTCTTCAAGGCTGTTAAAAAGTGCCGACGCAAAAACAGAAAGAGAATTTTCAGCTTCCTGTAATGTATTCTGCTCGTTTCCTAATTCCAAAAGAAATGAGCAAGGCATGTTATTTAAGCTGTATCTGTAAGGCTTAATATATATGTTTTTCATAACTGACGGCGCCATTGCATCTATTGAATTTTTAAGTGCATAGCTGTAGGCTAAATTTTGAGCTATATACGGGTTTTCAACACCAGCGTCACCTTTTTGTCCGTTTTCATTAAGAGCGCATACACCGTTTACAAGCATAAGCCTTGCCGCTTCGTTTCCGTTATAATTTACGGTATCTTTCCCATTGCTTCCGGCACTGTCACGGTGTATATCAATAATAACTTTAATATCCGGATATTTGTTTAAAAGCTTTTGAATACCATCTCCGCTTCTTTCATAGCTTCCCTCTGTCGTAACTGTTCCATCTACATTATCATATACTGAAATATCGTGGACTACTCCCACACCATAGTTTTCGGATATAATCTCCGCCAGTTTATCCCCTGCTTCTTTAACAGTTCCGCTTGTGCCGCCGTTTCCGTCTGAATAGCTTTCGCTTGCATGGGTATGTAGAATAAGTATTTCCGGTGAACCGTCTTTTTTAAATGCTACTTTCTGAAAATTATTAATCAAATTATTTGTATCAAGAAGTCCGTTTTCAATATAAGCCCCGCTTTCTACTGAAAAAACACTTGCTCCGTTATATTCCTGGTAATTGTTATTATTTTCATTAAAAAATATATGGTTTTTAACTCCGTATAAAATTATAATAGCGCCTAAAACTAAAAAAGTCTTTTTATTTATTGTAATGCCTTTTCGCCTGCGTCTATACGTATATTTTTTTCTTGTGTAGTTATTACGGCCTGTCCTGTTTTTTCTCTTAATGTGAATAGGTAGCTTTATTGTTTTAAACAAAAGCATTTTACCGCCTCCGTTTTTTGTTTTCAAATTTTAGTATAAGCTGTATACTATATATTAAAGGAGGCGCAAATTTATGAATACTGTTGATATTATTACTAAAAAAAGAGACAAATACACTTTAACTCAAAACGAAATAGAATATATGATAACAGGTGCTGTAAATGGCTCTATACCTGATTATCAGCTTTCAGCATTTTTAATGGCGTCTTTTATAAACGGCCTCAACGACGAAGAAACTTTTTATATCACAAAAGCTATGCTCCAAAGCGGCGAAATACTTGATTTTTCTGATATTCCTGGAATTAAAACTGACAAGCACTCAACCGGCGGAGTTGGCGATACCACAACACTGATACTTGCTCCTGCTGTTGCTTCTTTAGGCGTGCCGGTAATTAAAATGAGCGGCCGCGGTCTTGGTTTTTCAGGGGGAACAATAGACAAGCTTTCAGCAATACCAGGCTTTTCAACCGAAATTTCAATTGAAAAAGCCAAAGAGTTAGCTAAAAAAAGCGGTATAGTTTTAATGGGTCAAAGTAAAAGTATTGCCCTTGCTGATAAAATTTTTTACTCTTTAAGAGATGTAACCGGCACAGTTGAAAGCACAGCGCTTATTGTAAGCAGTATAATGTCCAAAAAATTAGCAACTGGCAGTGATGCAATAGTTTTTGATGTAAAATGCGGAAGCGGTGCTTTTATGAAGGATTTGCCTTCTGCCCGTACACTGGCAAAGGATTTAATACAAATAGGAGAGAAATTCAATAAAAAATGTATGGCCGTTATTTCTTCTATGAGCCAGCCTTTGGGAAATTATATAGGCAACAGCCTTGAAGTATACGAAGCCATAGACGTGCTTAAAGGCAAAACAAAAGGTGATTTAAGATATGTGTCTTCTGTTTTAGGCGGTGCAATGCTTATGTGTGCCGGCAAAGCAAAGGATATAAAATCCGGCTCAAAAATGATAGAAGAAGCCATTGACAGCGGCAAAGCACTAAATAAATTCAAAGAACTGCTTATTAATCAGGGCGGAAATCCAGATATAATAAATGATTATTCGCTTATGCCTCTTTCTAATTGCAGTTTTGATGTTTTATCACCTAAAAACGGATATTTAAGCTCATTTGATACACACAAAATAGGTCTTGCTTCTGTAGAAACTGGCGCCGGCAGAAAACAGAAAACAGACAATATTGATTTAGGTGCTGGCATTAAAATTAACTGCCGAATAGGTGATTATATTAAAAAAGGCGATATTGTGGCAACTCTTTATGCCAAAGACGAAACGCGCCTTAAAAATGCCGCCGAAATGTTCAGCAGCTCTTTTGAGCTTTCAGACAGTAAACCGGAAATACCAAAACTTATACTGGACATAATAGAGTAAACAAAGGAGCGATGTATATGAAAAGAGCCATTATAATAGTTCTTGACAGTGTGGGCATAGGAGAAATGCCTGATGCCGCAAAATACGGCGATGAAGGAAGCAACACACTTGTTAATATAAAAAAAGCACGGCCTGATATGGATTTAAAAAATCTCTGTAGCCTTGGTCTTGGCAATATAGACGGCAAAGATATAGAAATTTTAGGGAAGGTTGACTCTCCTTCCGGATGTTTCGGCAAAATGGCAGAAGCCTCCAACGGCAAAGATACCACAACAGGCCATTGGGAAATGGCAGGCATTATAACAGAAAACCCTTTCCCTACATTTACAAAAAGCGGCTTTCCTTACGAGGTAATGCGTAAGCTTGAAGAGGTAAACGGCGATATGGGATTTTTAGGAAACCTTGCCGCTTCCGGAACAGAAATTATAAACATATTAGGCGATGAGCATGTTCGTACAGGCTTCCCTATTGTATACACATCAGCCGACAGTGTAATGCAGATAGCCGCCCACGAAGATATAGTGCCTGTTGAAAAGCTTTATGAAATATGCCAGAATGCCAGAAAAATATTAACTGGTCCTTATGCTGTAGCAAGGGTTATAGCACGGCCTTTTACAGGAACAAGCGGTAATTACACCAGAACAAAAAACAGGCGTGATTTTTCACTTGAGCCAACAGGCGAAACAATACTTGATGTTATATCATCAAAAGGTGCAGACGTTATTGCCATAGGAAAAATTGAGGATATTTTCCAGCACAGAGGCATAACTTTAGCTGACCACACTACAAACAATAACGATGGTATAGAAAAAACAATAGATTATATTAAAAAGCCTTCCAATGGACTTATATTTACAAACTTAGTTGATTTTGATATGGTTTACGGCCACAGAAACGACATAGACGGATATAAAAACGGCCTTGAATATTTCGACTCAAAACTGCCTGAAATTTTAGACGCACTTAATGATGATGACTTGCTTTTTATTACAGCTGACCATGGATGCGACCCTACAACAGAAAGCACCGACCATTCAAGGGAATATGTACCTGTATTGTGCTACGGCAAAAAAGCTAAAAGTAATGTAAACTTAGGCACAAGAAGCACTTTTTCTGATTTAGGCAAAACAATTCTTGACTATCTTGAAATAAGAAACAGCCTGCCGGGAACATCATATCTTAATGAAATTATATAAGGAGAAAAACAATGGTTGAGCGAATAAAAATTAAAGAAATAAACGACTCCCCTGCTAAAGGCATGTATATTACAAAAAAGGATGCTGTAATTATGCTTTTTTCATCTGCTGTTTTAATTACACTTGTAGCTGTTAAAACAAAGATTTCAACATCTATAAAAATGCACTATATGTTAAAATAAGTCCTAAGACTAAAAGTAATAAAATTATTGCGGTTTGCACTTTACTAAAGTATAATAGTTTTTAGTATTTTTACGAAAGGACGAGCATTATGAAATTAGGTATCGTAGGACTTCCAAATGTAGGAAAGTCCACATTATTCAACTCTATGACACTGGGAAAGGCCGAAGCGGCAAACTATCCTTTCTGCACAATAGACCCAAACGTAGGTGTTGTTGCTGTGCCGGATAAACGTCTTGACAGACTTACCTCCCTGTATAACTCAGCAAAAACAACACCGGCTGTTATCGAATTTGTAGACATTGCCGGTCTTGTAAAAGGCGCAAGCAAAGGCGAAGGCTTAGGCAATAAGTTTTTAAGCCATATCCGTGAGGTTGACGCTATAGTGCATGTAGTGCGCTGTTTTGAGGATGCTAATGTTGTACATGTAGACGGAAGCGTTGACCCTGTTAGGGATATTGAAACTATCAATCTTGAACTTATATTCTCAGACCTTGAGATACTTGAAAGACGTATTGCAAAAACTACAAAAAGCCTTATGGGCAATAAATCACTTAAAAAAGCGCTTGATGTGCTTAAAAAGCTTCAGGAAGGTCTTGAAAAAGGCATTTGTGCGAGAATGATATCTTTTGACGACCCAGACGATGCAGCTTTTGTAGACACTCTTGACCTTCTTACATCAAAGCCAGTGCTCTATGCTGCAAATGTAGCAGAAGATGACCTTGCTGATGACGGAGCTTCAAACGAAAACGTACAGGCAGTACGTGACTACGCCGCAAAAGACGGCTCAGAGGTATTCGTACTTTGTGCAAAAATAGAAGAAGAAATTTCAGAGCTTGATAACGATGAAAAAGAAGAGTTTTTATCAGCTTTAGGCGTATCTTCCAGCGGCCTTGACAGACTTATTAAAGCCAGCTACAAGCTTCTTGGTCTTATAAGCTATCTTACATCAGGCCCTGACGAAACAAGAGCCTGGACTATTAAAAACGGAACAAAAGCACCTCAGGCTGCCGGCAAAATCCATACAGACTTTGAAAGAGGCTTTATCCGTGCTGAAGTTGTGGCATTTGACGACCTTGACAGACTTGGTTCAATGCCAGCCGCAAAGGAGCAGGGTCTTGTGCGTTCTGAAGGCAAAGAATATGTTGTAAAAGACGGAGATGTAATACTTTTCAGGTTTAACGTGTGATAAATTAAAATACGCGGCATATGCTGCGTATTTTTTTGTTGAATAATTATTTTTTGTATATGTGCACAATTATTTATTGACAAATTTCCATTTAATATAATACACTGCCTGTAATATAATTTATTTGTAAGTTATAGATTAATAGTATTCTATTTGTTATTTTAAGTGTAAGGAGTGATTTTAATGGTACAGTTAGAAACATTTGATTACAATGAAATTGTTAAAAACCGCGGAACAAAAAAGTGCGGATTTTTCGAGATAGGCCTTAAACCAGACGGCTCAATGATGAAAATTCCTTATGTTATTGTTGTAGGTGAGCAAGATGGTCCTACACTTCTTATGGACGGCGGTATTCACGGTGATGAAGTTGAAGGCGCAGATGCCATTGCAAATGTATATAGAGAGCTTGACCCTAAAACATTTAAAGGCGTTTATCTTGGAATACCTCATCTTAACCTTGAAGGCTTTAATATCGGAAAACGTGTTGCAAGCTCTATTGACTATACGGCAGCCGACATGAACCGTGTTTTCCCTGGTGATGATGTAAGCGGAAAAATAAGCACTACAATAATTGCTAAATATGTAAAGCACTTTGTAGAATATGCTGATTACTGGGTAACATTCCACAGCGGCGGCAACACTCTTTATCTTGAACCTATAGCATGCTATACAAACACTAAATTAGACACAGTATTTGGTTCTTTAACTTACGACATGGCACGCTGCTTTATGACTCCATATCTTTGGAGATGCAACCCAGGTGCAAGCAAAGAAGGAAGCACAGCTACTATGCGCGGTCTTTCAGAAGTTAAAAAAATAGCTTATATCTGCCTTGAAATGGGCGGCAACGTAATGTTCATGAAAGACAGAGAGCGTATTTACAAAATGTGCCATGACGGTATAAGAAATCTCCTTAATTACTTAAAAATGACAGACGGCCCTGTTCCTGAATTCAGAACTGATGTAATTGACGTAGATGTTGATTACCTTCATATAACACACGGCGGTATATATCACCCAACAAAATACATATTCGACCGTGCTAAAAAAGGCGAAGTTCTTGGCTATGTTACAGACATATTCGGCAATGTAGTAGATGAGCGCACTGCACCTTACGATGGAATTGTAGTAGGTACATGGACACCGCCAGTTATTCAGCCAAGAGAATGGTGCTGCCTTTTCGGTAAATTCCAGGATGAAGAATAAAAATTAACAGTTACCGATTAAACAAAACACCTGTTCAATCTAACTGCAAATATTCAAGAAACAGCGTTTTACGCTGTTTCTTTTTTTTGCATTAAAAAAGCCGGTCTAACCGGCATATAACTTTCAAATTTTAAATTTTTAGAGTTTTAAATAATTATAAATAAGCAATGCTAAATCTGCTGAAAACACAAATAAAATCAAATACAAAACTATATTATATACTTTTTGTGGCATAGATTTTAATAAAGCCTCAAGCACCGGCTGAATAAATAAAATTATAATTAAGGCCCCTAAACCAAACCTTACAGAAGTTGACAGAGCAATTCTACCCTGAAAATTTACAGCATAGTCCACATAAGTCTGCCATGGCCAGCTTCCGGTAAAATACTCCAGTATGTAACTTGCCGCAAGCTCTATTAATGTAGCAATTATAGCACTTGCAAAAAACAAAAATAATATGTATTTTACAAAACCAACTTTACTTCTGTATTTTTTTACTCCATTTGTAAATAGACAAATAAATATAATTGCTCCAAAACCATATATAGGACAATATGGTCCAAAAAGTACTCCTCGGTTTGAAAAACCCCATTTATAAACTACAACTTCCAGAAACACCTCATAAATCCAGCCTAAAACAGAGTAAAATATAAAATATAAAAATATATCTTTAAACTTTTTAACTGAATTATCGTCTTTAAAATAAGAAAATAAGTTTCTTTTTATGCCCATAATTACTCCATTTTACAAAACAGGCCATATTTT
The DNA here is from genome assembly GCA_944380455.1 of uncultured Clostridia bacterium. Taxonomy (GTDB): domain Bacteria; phylum Bacillota; class Clostridia; order Lachnospirales; family Anaerotignaceae; genus Neoanaerotignum_A. Next base: position 33,603 of record CALWHR010000107.1, on the reverse strand, counting down.
AAACCATTTTTTACCTACTATATTTTTTTTGTTTACAGCGCCGATGCTTTCCCAACGGCTGTCTGTACTGTTGTCTCTGTTATCCCCCATTACAAAGTAGCATCCTTGAGGGACTGTATAAGGATACTGCATATCGCCATAAAATCCTGTTCCGTCTTTTGTATAACTTTCTTCTAAAATATTCCCTTCTATAACAACATCATACTTTCCACTGTCATTAGGTACAAAATCAACTGTTTCCCCAGGCAGTGCTATAATACGCTTTATAATCAGCTCGTCTTTTATATCGCTGTAACTGCATATTATAATATCTCCTCTTTCAGGCTCGCTTACTTTATAAATAAGCTTATTTACTATAATAACATTTCCATGGTAAAATGCAGGCTCCATTGAAACACCTTTTACAACAAGAGTGCCTATTGCAAAGTATCTGATAAAAACCGCCGCCAATAAAACAATTACTAAAGAAATAACCCATTCTTTAAGCTCTTTATTCTTATTTTTTCTCTTGCTCGAAACTTCTGCTTCCATACAAAAACCCCTATGCAGCTAAAAAGGCTGATAAAAAACCAGCCTGGCGATAAAAGTCACCAGGCCATGAATACATTAAAATTATCTTAATACTTCTTTAACTTTAGCTGCTTTACCTACTCTGTCACGGAGATAGTAAAGTTTAGCACGTCTAACAACGCCTTTTCTTACAACCTCGATGCGGTCAATTCTTGGTGAGTGAAGAGGCCATGTTCTTTCAACACCTACACCAGAAGCAATTCTTCTTACTGTAAATGTTTCACGGATACCGCCGTTCTGTCTTTTGATTACAACGCCTTCAAACATCTGTAATCTTTCTTTCTCACCCTCTACAACTTTAGCGTAAACACGGATTGTATCACCTACGCCAAATGCAGGAATTTCGCCTTTGAGCTGTTCAGCTTCAATGTTTTTGATAATTTCGTTCATTTTGTATTCCTCCTGAAAATCAACAAATGTTCTTGCCGTATCCATACAACGACAGCGGACCATTTTTAAACACAATTCTGAAGTATTATATCACTTTTCTTTATTATTATCAAGCAAAACTTAATATTTTATTATAGAGTTTACTTTATAATTTTTAAGTACGTCACGGCCTTTAAGACCTTCAAGCTCAATCAAAAAGCTAAGAGCCACAACTTCTGCGCCCATTTCCTCTGCAAGCTCTGCCATTGCCTTAGATGTTCCGCCAGTAGCTATAAGGTCGTCTATAATAACAACTTTATCACCTGGTTTTAAAGCATCAGCATGAATTTCTATTGTAGATGTGCCATACTCTAAAGCATATTCCTTTTTCAATGTGGCAGCAGGAAGCTTTCCCGGCTTTCTAACCGGTATAAAGCCTTTGTTAAGTTTATAGGCAACAGGCACGCCAAATATAAACCCTCTGCTTTCTGCTCCAAGAATATAATCAAAATCCAAATCCTTTAAGCCTTCAGCTATACGGTCAATAGACTCCTTCATAGCCTGAGGATTAATAAGAAGCGTTGTAATATCCCTGAATATAATGCCTTTTTGCGGAAAGTCCTTAATATCACGAATAGCAGATGCCAAATCCATAAAAATACTCCTCCTTAAAATCTAAAATCCTTAATTTCAAGCTGTACGCTTTCTCTGCCGTTAAATCTGTTTATTCTAATGCAGTAAACTATATCCATACAAATAGGAACTGACGAACAAACAACTTCTTCAATAGTATAATTCATGCTTTCAATTAGGCTTGTGAATTTTTCGTATCCGTCAAAAGATATTCCATCAATTAAAATTCTGCTGTCTTCATTGCCAAGCATAAATTTAATTATATCTCTTTTTTTGCCTAATAGGGATACTTTTTTTACAAAAACTTTTTTTGTTCCAAAAACAGGCACTGGACACTCCTTGCCGAAAGGCGCTAAATCCTCCAACTGTCTCGCAAGAGTTAAGTCTATTTCATTAAACGAAAGCTCCTTTTCAATACGTATAACGTTTGTAAGTTCAGTTTGAGTTAATGTGCAGTTCTCATTAAGACGTTTTCTGAGAATTTCAACATTTTCTTTCTTTAAACTAAGACCTGCCGCCATAGGGTGGCCGCCGAATTTAATAAACAAATCACTGCACTTTAAAAGCTCCTCAAATATATTGTAAGCTTCAATACTTCTGGCAGAGCCTTTAGCAATATCTCCGCTTTTGGTAATCATAATTACCGGTTTATAAAACATTTCCTTAATTCTTCCGGCAACTATACCTGCTATACTCTCGTGCACACTTTCATCGTATAAAACCAGCACCCTGTCATCTTTAAGCTCTGAATTTAAAACAAGCTCTTTTGCCCTTTCAACAGCGCCTAATGTCATTTCTTTTCTTTCGGCATTTAAGTCCACAAGCTCTTTTGCCAGCTCATAAGCCTTATTATAATTATTTTCAGTAAAAAGCCTAACTGCCGTTGTGGCACTTTCAAGGCGTCCTGTGGCATTAACACATGGGCCTATTACAAAACCGGCATGGTATTCGTTTATTTCTCTGTCAGAAATACCTGTAAGCTCAATTAACGCCCTCATTCCTGTATTAGTGGTTCTTGTAAGCTCTTTAAGTCCGTTTTTAACTATAATCCTGTTTTCATCCAGCATATCCACAATATCGCATACAGTGGCTACCGCCGCAAAAGACAAAAATTCTTTGTCAAAAACGAAATCTTTATTAAAAGCCTCAAAAAGCAGTTTGGCAAATTTATAGCTCATGCCTGCCGCGCACAGGAATTTAAAAGGATACCCGCATTCAGGCTGTTTTGCGTCTATAACGGCATCTGCCGGCGGAATCTTTATTACTTTTTCCCTGCTCTCATTCTCACTGTACTGACATTCGTGGTGGTCTAAAACAACAGTGGCAATGCCTAAATCTTTAGCAAGTGCTATTTCTTCAACTGCCGCTATTCCATTATCGCATGTTAATATAACATCAATGCCGCTTTCTTTTAATTCTCTTACAGCATCGCAGTTCATGCCGTAGCCTTCTTTCTGCCTGTGAGGCAGATAAAAAATAACATCAGCACCTAAATATTTAAGGGTTTTATAAAGTATAGCTGTACTCATAACACCGTCTACATCATAGTCTCCGTAAACAGCTATTTTCTTACTGCTCAAAACTGATTTTTTTATAATATCACAGCCTTTAACAGCATCTTTAAAAAGCTTTGTGTCATAAAGACCGTTTAAATCACAGTCCAAAAATCTTTTTGCGCCGCTTAATGTACCAATTTTTCTGTTAGCAAGCACGCAGGCCACAGGCTCGCGCACATTTAAAGCCTTTGCCATTTTAGCCGTATCCACTTTTGTTCGCTTAATCTTCCAAATACTCATATAAAAATTCTCCTCACTAATAAAAGCCGGCACAGGGTTTAAATGCCCTGTTCCGGTTTTCAGCAAACAAAATTTTTCCGGTTATTATTTTTTGCCGGTAAGTGTATACCAAATTGAACCTGAAAGAAATACAGAAGAATATGCGCCGCTTATAATACCAACCATCATCGGCAGAGCAAATTCTTTTACAGACTGTACACCAAATACATATACCGCACCAATAGCAAAAAGCGTTGTGAGAGATGTATATACAGACCTTCTCATTGTCTGATAAAGACTTGTATTTATTATCTCTTCAGTGCCAGAATGCGTCATAAGCTTTTTGTTCTCACGCACTCTGTCAAAAATAACTATAGTTGCGTTAATTGAATAACCCAAAACAGTCAAAAGAGCCGCTATAAATGAGTTATTTACTGGTATTCTGAATATGGCATAAAACGCCAGCATAATAAGCACATCGTGAACAAGCGCCAGTATAGAGCTTACACCCATTTTTAAGTCCATAAACCTTATAGTGATGTAAATAAGCATTGCAGCGCAGGCTATAACAACAGCTACAGCGGCAGTTTTCTGCATTTCACCGCTTATTGTGCCGCTTATATCCTGTACTCTTAATATGGCATCATCTGTTAATGAAAACTTTTCTTTAAGTGCGTTTGAAAGCGCAGTTCTTGTCTCGCTGTCCATAGACTGGGTTTTAATGGTTACATTTTCAGTGCCTAAAAGCTTTTCAATCTGAGGATTTGACTGGCCTGTAACATCTCTAACAGCCTGTACAATTTCTTCATTAGGTACATCACCAATCTGAACTGTCATTTCAGTTCCGCCTGTAAATTCTATATCAAAATTTAATATTCCGCTGCCTTTTGCCTGATTAAATGCCATAGCCGCTATTCCGCAAATAATAAGGATTACGGAAAGAGCAAAAAACTTAAATCTGTTTTTAACAATATTCATTTCCGTTACCTCCTTTAATTATTTGTTTTAACTTTTTTAACCGCAAAATACGACGGCTTGTCAATACCAATGCCTATAAGTCCCATAATTATAAGTCTTGTTATAACTATAGCTGTAAACATGGAAAGCACAATACCTATCATAAGTGTTATGGCAAAGCCTTTTATTGTGCCTGTACCCATAAAGTAAAGCACAGCTGCGGCAATAAGTGTTGTTATATTTCCGTCAAGTATAGCAGGAAGCGCTCTTGAAAAACTGCTTTTTACAGCTGAACGCATTGTTTTTCCTGCCGAAATTTCCTCTTTAAATCTTTCAAATATAATTACATTGGCATCAACCGCCATACCAACAGAAAGTATAACTCCGGCAATCCCCGGAAGAGTAAGTGTTACATTAAAAAGGCTTAAAACAGCAATTTCAAGACCCATATAAATGCCAAGAGCCCAGTCAGCCGCAAATCCGCCTGCCCTGTAAACAAGTAGCATAAAAAGCAATACTAAAGCAACACCTACAACAGCTGATTTAAGACTTGTATCAATGGCGTTTGCACCAAGCCTTGCACCGATATTATTCATTTCCATAACTGTAAGGTTAAACGGCATAGCGCCTTCTTTAATTAAATCAGCCAGCTCTTGTGCCGACTCGCCTGTAAAGCTTCCTGTAATCATTGCATTTCCGTCGGAAATAACACTGTTTACAGTAGGTGCGCTTATAACCTCATCGTCCATTACAATATATATTATTTTGTTAAGATTATTTTTTGTAGCCTCAGCAAATGCCGCTGTGCCTTCTTCATTAAATTTAAGTGAAACGTACGGCTGTGACGCAGAGTTTTTGCTTACTGCACCAACTTCTTTTGTTGCATCTTCCACCATGCTTCCGTCAAGGAGTACATTTCCGCTTTCGTCAACAAACATCAGCTGCGCCGTTTTTCCCAGCTCTTCAATAGCCGTTTCGGCATCTTCAACACCCGGTATCTCAACTCTTATTCTGTTGCTGCCCTGTCTTGCAACTTCAGCCTCTGTCCAGTTTTTTCTGTCCAAACGGTTCTGAATAAGAGTAGTTGCCATTCTCATTTCATCGTCTGTAACATTTTCTTTGTCGGCCTGATAAACAATAGATACACCGCCACTTAAATCAAGGCCTCTTTTTATGTCTCTCATGCTCAGCTTTCTGTCAGAACCTATGCCTACAACTGCAGTATAACAAAGCACAACTGCAGCTATAGCCAGCACAATAAGAACAGCCAAGCTTCTGCCTTTAGTTTTCATTGTTTAACTGTTCCTCCTGAAATTCTTTTGCCTTAATCATAATGGCGCACTCTATTCTTTTTCTTTGAAGCTCGCAGCCGATTTCATACGGTTTAAGTATATCGCCTGAAAGCTGGTAGGCATTAGCCGCACAGCCACCGCTGCAATAAAATCTTGCCCAGCAGTTTTTACATTCTTCTTTGGCATAAACATTGCATTTTGAGAATTTTTCTCTAAGCTCAAAATTATTCATGCCATCAAATACATTGCCCATTGAAAAGCCTTCAAGGCCTACAAACTGGTGGCAAGGATAAAGCTCTCCTTCCGGTGTAACAGAAAGATACTCTGTACCAGAACCACAGCCTACAAGTCTTTTTATAACACAAGGGCCGCCTGTAAGGTCTATATTAAAGTGGAAGAAATTAAAGTCACCCTCTCCGCCTTTTTTATGTCTTTCATAAAGCTCAGCAGCAAGTCTCTCGTATTCTTCGCATATAGCTGGTATGTCTTCTTCTCTTATAGCGTAATCAGTATCATCAGAGCCAACAACAGGCTCAACGGAAATTTGTTTAAATCCTAAATCCGCCATGTGGAGCACATCTTTTGAAAAGTCAAGGTTATGCCTTGTAAATGTGCCTCTTATATAATAGTCTGTCTGATTTCTGCTTTCTGCAAGCTTAATAAACTTAGGCACTATAAGGTCATAACTGCCCTGTCCGCCGGCTCTTGGGCGCATCATGTCGTTAATTTCTTTTCTTCCGTCAAGGCTTATAACAACATTGTGCATATTTTTATTAATGTAGTCTAAAATCTCGTCATTTAAAAGTACGCCGTTTGTAGTGATAGTGAATCTGAAGTTTTTGTCATACAGCTTTTCCTGCTCTCTTGCGTACTCAATTATTTCCTTAACTACATCAAAATTCATTAAAGGCTCGCCGCCGAAAAAGTCAACCTCAAGGTTATGTCTTTTGCCGGAATTTTTTATTATAAAATCAATAGCAGCCTTTCCTACTTTACTGATCATTAAAGAACGGTGTCCGTGGTACTCGCCTTCTTCTGCAAAGCAGTATTTGCATTTAAGGTTGCAGTCGTGGGCAATATGCAGACAGAGAGCCTTAACAACTGGTTCCCTTGCATCTACAAAATCAATAACATTTTCATATATATCCGGTGCATAAAGCATTTCTTCTTTTCTAAGCTCGTCAAGCTCGTCCATTGTTTCGTTAAGCTCGTCTTTTGAGTATTTATCACCGAAAAGCTTAATAATTTCATCCCTTGAACCATTCTCATATGAATCCACAATGTCAAACATTGTATCATCTGCTACATGAACAGCACCGCTGAAAACATCCAATACAACATTAACACCGTTCATACTGAATTTATGTATCATTTCGTCACTTCCTTATAAAATAAAAATATAATAAGCCAATAAAAAGCCCTGTCTTAAATACTGACAGCCAAATAAAACTTCATGTTTTAAAACAGGTCTATAATCATTTTTTAATTAACTTTAAGTCAAAACAAAACCTCGATTTTGCAACCGAGGTTTTAAACGCAAATCTCTTTTCTTATCTGTTTTCGCAAGCCTGATTTGCAACTGTGCAGCTTGTTTTGCATGCTGACTGACAAGATGTCTGGCACTCGCCGCATCCGCCTTTAGCCATTGTATTTTTAAGCATAGAAGTATTCATTGTTTTAACGTGCTTCATGATATACCCTCCTTTTATGTAGTCGTATAAGTACTTTATCATGGCACATTATATCACGTTTATATTATTTTGAAAAGTCATTTTTTTGTATTGATTCCCAAAATACCGCCTACCGCACCGCTTACAACAGACAAAACAATAGACAATACCCTGAAAAAGCTTATATTCTCGCCGTAAGGCAGCATTATAATAAGCAGAACAATAACTATATAAACCCCTGCCGAAAGAGCTCCCCAGAGTATGCCTTTTTTCTCTGCTTTAGACGCTGTTTTAAACCCGGCAAAAAATGAGCTTATAACCGTTACAGCCAGCGAAAACGGGGCAATAAAGCTTTCACTTATATCAGTATATGTAATAAGTACTGCACATACTAAAAACGCCGCCGCTGTAAAAAACAATGCCGGTATTAGGCCGTAAAGCATGCCGTAGAGCACACCTTCCTTTCCTGACTGAGTCTGATTTGCTGTAGTTTTCAAAAACAACACTTCTTTCCTTTTTTACAATTTTACTTGCCATATTTAAAAAATATTCATTGCCCCAATAAAATCTTTGTGATTAAATATATATCAGAGAGGTGATAACAAATGGAATTAACCGGTTTTATAGACCTTCACTCACACTCATCATATTCCGACGGAACACTTACACCTGAGGAAATAATAAAAAATGCGGCACAGATAGGACTTTTGGCCGTTGCCCTTACAGACCACGACTGCGTATTCGGCACAGAGGAATTTGCAGACGCCGGCAAAAAATACGGCATTGAGGCAATAAACGGCATTGAGCTTGCCTCATATTATTCAGCACCGTTTATTGAGCGCACAAAAGAAATCCATATTGTTGGTCTTTTTATAGACAACAAAAACAAGCCGCTTCTTGAAAAAACCGAAATAATACTCCAGCAGAGGATTGAACGCAACCAAAAAATGGTTAAGCGCCTTACGGAGCTTGGTTTTCCTATGACTTATGACGAGCTTAGGGCCATAGCCGGCAGGGACAGCTGTTCAAGAACACACTATGCCCTTTTAATGGTCAAAAAAGGCTATGTTAAAGACAAAAAAGAGGCTTTTGCCAAATATATATCTACCGGTATGCCAGGCTATGTACCAAGAATACTTCCAACACCGGAAGAATGTATTAGCCTTATTAAAAATGCCGGAGGAGTACCCGTTTTAGCACACCCTACTCTTTACCGCCTTAATAGTGAGCAGATAGAATTAATGGCGCAGGATTTAAGGCAAAAAGGCATGGAAGGCATAGAGGTTATGTATTCCACATATTCAGCTGAAGAAGAAAAATTTATAAACTCCATAGCCGAAAAATATAATTTTGCCAAAAGCGGTGGAAGTGATTTTCATGGCACAAACAAAACCGGGATTTACCTGGGAATAGGCAAAGGCAATCTTAAAATACCATACAAATTTTTAGATGAAATTAAAAAAAGGAGGAATATATAATGTTTAAAACAATTCAGGCAGAAGAATTAGACCAGAACATATTTAAAATGATAGGCAAAGACTGGCTTTTAATAACAGCTAAAAAAGAAGATAAAGTAAATACAATGACTGCTTCTTGGGGCAGTGCCGGCATAATGTGGGGCAAGCCAACAGCATTTGTATTCATTCGTCCGCAGAGATACACAAAGGAATTTGTTGACGCTTCAGATGAATTTTCAATTAATGTCTTAGGTGACGCTTACAGAAATATTTTAAACTACTGCGGTACTGTTTCAGGACGAAACGAGGATAAAATAAAAAATTCAAATCTTACAGTTAATTATAAAAAAGACGTTCCATATTTTGAAGAAAGCAAAATTGTGCTTATTTGTAAAAAAGTTTTTGCTCAGGAGCTTAAAGAAGAGAGCTTTATAGATAAATCAATTTTAGATAAATGGTATCCGCAAAAAGATTATCACACAATGTACGCCGCAGAAATTAAAGAAATCCTTATTAAAGAATAAAAAATAAAGCACTGATTTCTTGAAAGATTTCAGTGCTTTTTACTGTTTATTTAATTATTTAGAAGCCTTAACTTTAATCCAAAGCTCAGAAAGCTTCTGTCTTAAAACCTCGTTGTCGTTAAATACTTCATCTTTTTCATAGCCTTCTCTTGGAAGGTAAGCCTCATTTCCTTCGTATTCTCCGCCTTCGCCGCTCATTTCAGCAAGAACTTCTTTGTTTGTAGAAGCATATCCTACAGTTGAGCTGTTGTCATAAGAAGCGTCATATGAAAGAATGTAATTAATAAACTCATGGGCAAGCTTAGGGTTTTCAGCATTTTTAGGTATTACCATTGAGTCAACCCAAAGGTTTGTTCCTTCAGTAGGCATCCAGTAGCTCATATCCTCGTTTTCAGAAAGTATATAAGCCGCGTCACCGCTGTAAACAACAGCCATATCCATAAGACCGTTAGCCATATTGTCTATAACCTCGTCAGTTACATATACAGGCTCCATTGTATTGTTTAATTCTACAAGCCAGTTGTAAGCCTCATTTATTTCTTCTTCGTTATCTGTATTCATTGAATAGCCTAAAGATTTAAGAGCCACCATAAATGAGTCTCTTTCAGAGTCATACATATAAATACGGCCTTTATATTTTGTATCTTTAAGTATGCTGTATCCTTTTTCCTCAACTTCTTCCTGTGGTACATTGTTGTGGTTATAAACAATGCCTACAGAGCCCCAGAAATAAGGCACTGAGTATTTATTTTCAGGGTCAAAAGAAAGATTTTTAACACCGTCTGCAAGCTCGCTCATATTAGGTATAAGGCTTAAATCCAGCTCCTGAAGCATATCTTCTTTTATAAGTCTTTCAATCATATAATCAGAAGGCACAATAACATCATAAGCGTCGCCTGCCTGAAGCTTTGTATACATCATCTCATTTGAGTCAAAATATTCGGAAATAACCTTTACACCGTATTCTTCCTCAAAATTCGCAATTACATCTTCTCCAACATATTCACCCCAGTTGTAAAATTTAAGAGTGTCTGAGCCGTATTTCTCCACGGCATCCGATGTTGATGATGAGCTTGAACCGCATCCTGCAAGTGCTGCTGCCGCAATAAGAGATGCAGCCAATATTATTTTTTTCATTCTTTTACTCCTCCCCTTCGTTTAAGTACAGGTATAATATTTATAAGCACCAGAACAACCGTTATAACAAGTATAATTATGGTTGAAAGGGCGTTTATAGATGGATTAATTCGCTTGCTCATTGTATAAACAAGTATGGAAATGTTGCTTACGCCATTTCCGGTTACAAAGTATGATATTATAAAGTCGTCAAAAGACATTGTAAAAGCAACCAATGCACCTGAAACTATACCCGGCATTATCTGTGGTATTATAACTTTTATAAGTGCCTGCCACGGTGTAGCACCTAAATCCAAAGCCGCATCTGCAAGGTTAGGGTCAAGGCTTCTCAGCTTTGGATTAACGCTGAGCATAACATAAGGAATACAAAACATAACATGTGCCAAAAGCATTGTTATATATCCTTTCTGTACCCCCAAAGCGCTAAAAAGCATTAAAAGGCTTATAGCTGTTACAATTTCCGGGTTCATAATAGGAAAATCATTTATTCTTTCCACAATATTTTTTAGCACCTTATTTGATTTTGAAAGGCCTATAGCCGTAATTGTACCTACAACTGTTGAAATAATTGTAGCAAGCACAGCTATTGATATAGTTGTCCATAAAGCGCTCATCATATCCCTACTGGAGAACATTTTTTCATACCAAGTAAGTGAAAAACCGCTCCAATGGGTAAGTGATTTTTTGCTGTTAAACGAAAAAACCACTGTATAAACAATAGGCATATAGAAGAATATCATTACGCAAATCATAAAAAGTTTTGAAAATATCTTTTTATTTTTCATTACTTTTTGTCTCCTCCTTCCATAGCCTCGCCTTTATCTATTTTCTTTGTAATATACATAGAAATCATAATTATAACGGCCATTATAAGAGATATGGCACTGCCGAAATTCCAGTCTCCTGCTGTAAGGAACTGATTTTCTATTACATTTCCTATAAGTACATACTGACCGCCGCCTAAAAGCTTTGGTATAAAGAAGCTTGATACAGCCGGAAGAAAAACAAGTGTTATACCGCTTATAACTCCCGGTATGGAAAGCGGCAGAGTTACCCTTAAAAATGCCTGAACCTTATTTGCGCCTAAATCGCTGGCCGCCTCCAAAAGGCTTTTATCCATTTTAGTAAGAGATGTATAAATCTGCAATATCATAAACGGTATAAAGTTATACACCATACCGACTATAACCGCAAAGCTCGTGTGAATCATCTTAATAGGTCCTAAACCTATAAGTCCAAGAACGGTATTAATAATGCCATCATCCTGCAAAATACCCATCCATGCGTAAGTCCTTACAAGCATGTTTATCCATGTAGGTATTGTGACAAGAAGTATAAGCATTACCTTTTTTCGCCCCTCAGCATTGGCTATAATATAAGCCGCTGGATAACCAAGCAGAACACAAATAATAGTTGTAGCAATAGCTATTAAAAGGGAACGCCGCAAAACATCAAGAAATATGGCATCACTGAAGAACTTACCGAAATTCTCAAACGAAAACTTAATTGTAGCTACATCATTTCCGGCTTTAGTAAAGGCGTAAACAAGTATAAGCAGCATAGGCAACACAATAAGCAGACAAATCCAAACTATGTATGGATAGGCCATTGTCCTGAATTGCTTCATTTTCAGTTACCTCCTTTGCTCATTATGTGAATATCTTCCGGTTCAAATGTAAGACCTACAATATCGCCTTCCTTATGTTCTTTTGTGGTATCTATTTTATATTCATATCCTTCAGTTTTAAATGTAACTGAATATACTCCCGGAACAATATTTTCTGGGTCAAAGTCGTAGTCAACTTCTGTAATGTCTACCTCTGTATCGTCATCAAGACTCCAAGCAGAAGCATTTGCCCATGTTTTAAGGTCAGTTTCAAGGGCAATACTTTCTTTAATTTCGTCTGTCTTTTTAAAGAAATTAACAGCAAAAATTTCTTCATTATATTCCGTGCTTACTTTTTTGTTCTGGTCAGCAACTATCATGTTTGCAGTAACCATTGTTCCGGCCGAAGTTGAGAATGTAACAGGATAAGTACCGTTTTGAGGGCTTATTTTGTACTCAACCTTGTTTATTGAAACAAACTCGTCTGTTTCAGGATTCCATGCCTGCGCGTCGGCTCTGGCTATAATATCAGCCTCCGTAAGCTCTGCAACGTCTTCGGCATCAAGATAAAAATCGTTTGCACTCATTCTTTCGTTGGCTTTCATATTAAATATAGAGTTATCTTCTGAAACGTGCATTTTAACCGTTATGCTTGTTCCAGAGCGGGTTTCAACTACAGTTTCGTAATGAACGCCTTTAAAAAGAACAGACTTAACAACTCCTCTTAATTTACCTTTTTCCTTAGGAACAATCTCAAGGTCTTCCGGTCTTATAACAACATCAACTTTTTCATTCGGCTCAAAACCGCCGTCTACACACTCAAAGTGCTTATCTTCAAATATAACTTCTCTGTCCTGAACCATTACACCGTCTATAATGTTGCTTTCGCCTATAAAGTTTGCTACAAACACATTTTTAGGCTCGTTGTAAATATCAGTTGGTGTACCTATCTGCTGAATTTCGCCGTCTTTCATAACAACTATTTTGTCAGACATTGTAAGGGCTTCTTCCTGGTCGTGGGTTACATATATAAACGTAATGCCTACTTCCTGCTGAATTTTTTTAAGCTCGTGCTGCATTTCCTTCCTAAGTTTAAGGTCAAGAGCGCCTAAAGGCTCATCAAGAAGAAGCACTCTCGGCTCATTAACAAGTGCTCTGGCAATAGCTACCCTCTGCTGCTGACCACCGCTTAATGCCGTAACGCTTCTTTTGCCGTATTCCTCAAGACCAACCAGTTTAAGCATACGCATAACTTTCTGCTGTATAACGTCTTTAGGCTCTTTTTTAATTTTAAGGCCAAAAGCCACGTTATCGTATACATTCATATTAGGGAAAAGAGCGTATTTTTGGAAAACAGTGTTAATTTCTCTTTTATACGGCTCAACATTAGTTATCTCTTGGTCGCCAAATATAACTTCGCCTTCATTCTGTTTAAGAAATCCGCCTAAAATTCTTAAAAGAGTTGTTTTACCGCAGCCAGACGGGCCTAATAGAGTTACAAATTCGTTTTCGTAAATATCAAGATTGATACCTTTAAGCACAAGCTGTCCGTCAAAATCCTTTACAATGTTTTTAAACTGAATAAGTTTTACCGGCTCCAATTTTAAGTCCTCCTTTTAGAATAAAGGCGGCGTAGACACCCAAATAAGCTTTGCCGCTGTTTTCCTGTCGTTTCTTATATAATGAAAGTTCTTTCCGTTAAGATAAAAGGTTTCGCCCTTTTTAACTGTATATTCCTTGTCACCGTTTACAAGTGTAACACGGCCTTCAAGCACATACCCGAACTCCTCTCCGTCATTCGGCTGAACCTCAAATGTTTTCATTCCCGGTTCTATTTCAATCATAACCGGTTCCATTTCGTTTTTCTGTGAATTAGGCACAATCCAGTTTACTGTATAGCCCTCTCTTTCGTCTACAAAAAAATCGTCTGTGCTGAAAACTGCCTTCTCATCTCTGTCCTCTTTAAAAAACTCGCCCAGAGTAGTGCCTAAAGCCTCAAGAATATCGTAAAGAGTAGCTATTGAAGGCGATGTGAGGTTTCTTTCTACCTGAGATAAAAAGCCTTTTGTAAGCTCACAGCGGCTTGCCAGTTCCTCAAGAGTAAGACACTTTTTTAATCTCAGCTGTTTTATTTTATATCCGATATCCATTAAACAGCCCTCCTGTCGGATTAGATATACTAAACAAATCAATTATTTTTACTAAACCAAAAACATTATACTATAACTTTCTGCAATTTCAATATGCTTTAAACAATTTATTTAATTTTATTAAACTCATACAATAGAAAATACCTTTAAACTTACAAGTTTATACAAAATTTGCAAAAAATACCGGCTCAGATATTTTTGTTGTTGATATCCGGCCGGTTTATAAAAATATATATTAAATTTTACATTGCTAAACATATTTTACCTGTTTTTAATCTTTGCCGCCATTGTGTAAAAACTATATATCCCCATAGCTAATCCAACAGCACCTCTTATTCTTTTAGCCATTGGTATGGCCATATTTTTAATAAACATAACTCTTTTTACAGTCTTTTTAACTTTCATTTTATAACCCTACCTCCACAAAAATCAAACAATGTATTGAATAACACATTACGTTCTGATACTATTTAGATATAAAGGAGAATGCTTATGATAAAATTAATAGCTTCTGATTTAGACGGAACACTTCTAACAACTAATAAAGAGCTTACTCCACGGCTTAAAAAATCCCTTGATAAAGCCGCACAAAACGGTGCGCTGTTTGTTCCCGCTACAGGCAGAACATTATGTGCCATACCGCAGTATGTTAAAGACATACCTTCTGCAAAATATATAATAACATCTAACGGCGCATGTGTATATAAAAAAGGCTCTAAAATACCTATATTTAAAGAATGTCTTATTCCGGAGCAGGTAGAAATAGTATACAGCGCCGCTTCTCAGCTTGATACGGTTATAGAAGTATTTGCCGATGGAATGGCATATATAGGTAAAAGTCATTTTGAGTACTTACAGCAGTTCGGCATAACCGGCCGCAGAGCCAACTATATTAAAACAACAAGAACAGTAGTGCCTGACATATACTCACTTCTTCACTCAAATATTGAAAATATAGAAAACATAAATGTTATATTCAACAATATGCGCCTTAGGGAAGAATTCAGGGCAGATATTAAAAATTCAACTAATGCCTTTGTTACTTCTTCTTCCACAGATAATATAGAAGTAAGCTCCTCAAAAGCCGCAAAAGGCAATGCTTTAAAAAACCTCTGCCAAATGCTGGGAATTAAAAATAACGAAGTTATAGCCTTTGGCGACAGTGAAAACGACATTGACATGCTGGAGTTTGCAGGAACAGGTGTTTTAATGAAAAACGCCGATAACAGCCTTAAAACACAAGGTCTTATTGTTTCCTCATCCTGCGATGACTATGGTGTTGCCAGAATACTTGAGGATATGTTTTAATTAACTTAAATACCACATAATAAAACTAAAACAAAACCACAGCAAAAGATAAATTCTTTTATACTGTGGTTTTATTATTTTTCACTTAAAGTATTTTTATTAAAATCCTTCTATATTAATAACTCTTGTGGCAAAATTTCTGCCCAAGGCCTGACGGCAAATCCTGCTGAACATCTCCGTCTGGTCGCTTACATAAAACTCATGCTCAGGCTCTCTTTCTTTAAGCCGTGCCATATCATTTTTTAAAAGATAATCTTTTAAAACAAGAGCCGTTTCATAAGCCGGGTCAACAAGCTCAACTTCCGGCCCAACAGCTTTTTTAATACACTCCCTTAAAAGCGGATAATGTGTACAGCCCATAACAATAGTATCTATATTTTTGGCTGTAAGCTCCGAAATATATTTTTTAGCCGTAAGCAGTGTAATTTCTTCATTTACCCAGCCTTCTTCAGCCAGTGGTACAAAAAGCGGACATGCCTTTGAGTATACTTTTACACTGTTATCGTTTTTAAGTATTTCTTTTTCATATGCTCCGCTTCTTATAGTGGCTTCTGTAGCAATAACGCCTATATTCCTATTCTGCGTAATCTTTGCTGCTTCAGCCGCTCCCGGCTCAACAACACCAAAAATAGGTATGTCAAATGTGCTTTTAAGCTCCTCAAGGCTGTTGGAGCTTACAGTGTTGCAGGCTATAACAACTGCTTTAACATTGCGGCTTAATAAAAAACGTATATCCTGTTTGGCAAATTTTGTTATTGTTTCTTTTGATTTACTGCCATAAGGCACTCTTGCAGTATCTCCAAAATAAACTATAGCCTCGTTTGGAAGTTCTTTTATAACACGGCTTGTAACAGTAAGTCCCCCTACACCGGAATCAAAAATACCTATAGGCCTGTTATCCATTAAATAACCTCCTTACTTGCCGCAGCAGGCAAGAGATATAAGCTCGTCAATAAGCTCTTCTATAGGTTTGCCGGCACTTTCCCAAAGCTTAGGGTACATGCTTATTGATGTAAAACCAGGAAGTGTGTTAAGCTCGTTAAATATAACTCTGTTTGTGCCTTTTTCAACAAAAAAGTCAACTCTTGCAAGGCCTGAACCGTCTACAGCCTTAAATACTTTAAGAGCTGTTTTTCTAATTTCCTCTATAACACTCTCGTCAAGCCCGGCAGGGATAACTGTTTTAGACTCTGCATTGTTATATTTAGCGTCGTAATCGTAAAACTCAGCAGCGGAGAATATTTCGCCTACTGTAGAAGCGTCTGCCTTTTCAACACTGCCTAAAACAGCACACTCTACCTCATGTCCGTCAATAAATTCCTCAACAAGTATTTTTCTGTCGTGCTCAGATGCTAATTTAAGGCCGCTTTCAAGCTCCTGTCTGTTATGCGCCTTTGTAATGCCTACAGAAGAACCTGCATTGGCCGGTTTAATAAAGCAAGGATAACCAAGTTTTTTCTCTATTTTGTTTAAAACAGATTTCTTTTCAATTTCGTCTTTAGTAACGCAAACAAAATCAGCCTGATTTATTCTTGCGTTTTTAGCTATTATTTTTGTATAAACCTTATCCATAGAAACAGATGAGCTTAAAACGCCGCATCCAACATAAGGTATCTGGGCAAGCTCCAAAAGGCCCTGAACTGTACCGTCCTCACCCCATTTGCCGTGAAGAACAGGTATTACAACATCAACCGGTATAACTTTTGCCTTTGTGCCTACAATTTTAATAAGACCCTTATGCGTTGCGTCAGGACTTAAAACAGCAGGTGTGCCGTATTTTTCCCATTCACCGTTTTTAATGTTTTCTACCGGGCCGTTGTAAATCATCCACTTGCCTTCTTTTGTAATTCCTACAGGTATAACATAGTATTTTGCCTGACTTATATTTGAAATTATAGTGGAGGCTGAAACTCTTGAAACTTCATGCTCTGATGACTGCCCGCCAAATAATACAACTATCGTTTTTTTATTCAAGTTTATCCCTCTTTCTTTAATCGGCTAATAAGCCGTTAATATTTTTATTATATTCAATTTACGCATTAATGACAACATAAATAAGGTAAAAACAGACTTAATTATACCACAAAAGGGAAGTTATAAAACTAAAAATTGAAATTTATGTATTTTACATATTCTTTATTAAATTTATTAATATTTTTAAACATAAAAATAAAGACGGAAACAAAATATTTCCGCCTTAAAATATTAATCATTGTTCCATTTGTTTTGCCAAAAATCCGGCTGCCGTCTGTGCCAATTTCCCCTCAATTTCACCCATCTTTTTATCCTGTGATAAGAACATTACAGCGCCAATAACATCGCCTTCCGAGATAATAGGTGTTACAAGCTGATAATTATAGCTTTCATCACTTTCATCATCAAGTACCGGTACAAAATTTCCATCGCTTCTTTTAGCATTAAGAGTGTTTCTTGAATTAATACACTCCTCCATGGCATCGCTTATATGTTTTTCAAGGAAGTCCTTTTTAGGTCCGCCTGAAACAGCTATAATGTGGTCTTTATCAAGTATACATGTTATATGTCCGGCTGTCTGTGCAAGACTTTCGGCATATTCTTTAGCAAAAGCACCAAGTTCCCCAACAGGCGAATATTTTTTAAGTATTATTTCGCCTTCTCTGTCTGTAAATATTTCTAAAGGGTCACCCTCTCTGATTCTAAGAGTACGCCTTATTTCTTTTGGTATTACAATTCGACCAAGGTCGTCAATTCTTCTTACAATCCCTGTAGCTTTCATTCTACATCCTCCTGTATCTTTTTTAAGCGGAATTTTAATTCCGTTCTTTTAATCTTTTTGTACTTGTAGTATTTGTATTGAGTAAAAAATTATACAAAAAAGGAAGATACAAAGAGTTGTTGAATATTGGAAAAATTAACGTAAAAATTTACTATATATTTTTTTAGTAAAAGCAATCGGCAATATAAACAGACAAATCTGTACCATACAAGGAATTAAAAAATCAAAAAACGAACAAAATCCTCTTTTCCAGTTTCTGTACCTTACATTAATAAAGCCCAATGTGTTTTTTAGATTTTTTCTTCTCTCATAGGCTCCTGAATCCAGCCTGTAATGAACAAGATTTTCGCAAATATTCCTGCACTTTGCACCATTGATTATCATTTTTGCAACAAAATCATAATCTTCACAACGAGTATTACATGTATATCCTCCACAATCTATTGCTTTGGATTTTTTATACATAAGAGTTTGATTATTAAAAGGATTTCTTTTTCTTGCATATTTCAATATTTCATTATGTTTTAAAGGAACTTTTTTAACAGATATTTCATTTTCTATGTTTGTTTCAAATTCAGAAACATATCCTCCAACCATATCTAATGAAATGTCTTTTTCAAACTCTTTAAGCTGTTTTTCACACCTTGTATTATATGAAATATCATCAGAATCCATTTTAGCAATTAATTCGTTTCTGCATAACTTTAGTCCAATATTAGCAGCATAACCTGTTCCCATATTTTTATTAAGCCTTTTTACTGTCAATATTTCAGGATATAATTTTTGAAATTTTTCAATTACCAAATCCAGTTCCTTTGTAAGAGGTCCGTCACAAACTATAACTACCTGTTCCGGCATAACTGTCTGTTCAAACATACTTTTAAGGCTGAGTTCAAAAAACTCAGCCTTCTCGCCTTTATATACCGACATTAAAACGGAATAATCCATAATTAATAACCTCTAAAATTATAAATGTTTCTCCAGTATATCAGCAATTCTCCTGCAAGCAAAACCATCACCGTAAGGGTTTGACGCTTTGCTCATTTTGTCATATTCTTCTTTGCTTGTAAGAAGCTTTTTAAACTCGTTGTATATAGTTTCTTCATTTGTTCCAACAAGTTTAAGTGTTCCGGCCTTAATACCTTCAGGCCTTTCTGTTGTGTCACGCATTACAAGAACAGGCTTTCCAAGTGAAGGTGCCTCCTCCTGTATTCCGCCGCTGTCTGTAAGTATAAGATAGCTCCTTGAAAGGAAGTTATGGAAATCAAGCACATCAAGAGGTTCTATAATGCGAATCCTATCATCATCACCAAGTTCCTCATCTGCCGCTTTTCTTACAACAGGGTTCATGTGTATTGGATATATAACTTTTATGTCTGGCGTTTCGTCTACAATACGGCGTATTGCTCTGAACATATGGTGCATTGGCTCGCCTAAGTTTTCACGTCTGTGAGCTGTAAGCATTATAAGGCGGCTGTCCTCTGCCCATTTTAAGTGCTCATTTTCATAATCGTCACGGACAGTTGTTTTAAGGGCATCTATGGCAGTGTTTCCTGTTACAAAAATTGTGTCCTCACTTTTGCCTTCTCTTAAAAGATTGCCCTTTGAAACCTCTGTAGGCGCAAAGTTAAACCTTGCCATAATACCAACAGCCTGACGGTTAAACTCCTCAGGGTATGGAGAATAAATATTATATGTTCTAAGTCCTGCCTCTACATGACCTACAGGTATCTGAAGGTAGAAACAAGCTAAGGCCGTTGTAAATGTAGTAGTTGTGTCTCCATGAACAAGTACTACATCAGGCTTTTCCTTTTCAAGAACTTCTTTTATTCTGTTTAAAATGTTTGTTGTAACATCAAAAAGAGTCTGCTTATCCTTCATAATGGATAAATCGTACTCTGGCTCTACATTAAACGCCTTTAAAACCTGGTCGAGCATCTGTCTGTGCTGACCTGTTACACAAACAACTGTTTCAAAGCTTTTTCTTGATTTTAACTCGTTTACAAGCGGACACATTTTAATAGCTTCCGGGCGTGTGCCGAATACAACCATTACTTTTTTCATTTTGTTGCTCCTTTACATTACTTATACATATTTTCGTAATACTTTTCATAAGCTCCTGATGTAATATTTTTAAGCCAGTCCTCATTTTTTAAATACCACTGAATTGTTTCATGTATCCCACGTTCAAATGTATATTCAGGCTTCCATCCAAGCTGAGAAGTTATTTTAGTATTATCAATGGCATATCTTCTGTCATGCCCTGGCCTGTCTTTCACATGTTCAATTAAATTTTCCGAAGCACCAAGCTCTTTTATAATAAGCTTAACAATCTCTATATTAGCTTTTTCATTGTTTCCGCCTATGTTATAAACTGCACCAACAATACCTTTATGCAAAACAGTTCTTATTGCAGCACAATGGTCGCTAACGTGAAGCCAATCTCTAATTTGCATTCCGTCACCATATACAGGCAGTTTTTTACCCGTTTTACAGTTATTTATCATAAGCGGAATAAGCTTTTCAGGAAACTGATAAGGACCGTAATTGTTTGAACAACGTGTTATGTTTACAGGCAGAGCATAAGTTTCATAATAAGCTCTTGCAAACATATCCGCACTTGCTTTTGATGCTGAGTAAGGGCTGTTTGGTGAAAGAGGTGTTGTTTCTGTAAACATCCCGGATTTGCCCAAAGCACCATAAACCTCATCTGTTGAAACCTGCAAATATTTTACTCCAGATTTATATTCTTTTGAATATTTATCATCAGGATTTATCTTCCAATATTTTTTGGCTGCATCAAGAAGCACCTGTGTACCAAAAATATTAGTTTTTAAGAATATTTCAGGGTCTTCAATACTCCTGTCTACATGGCTTTCTGCAGCGAAATTTACAACCGTATCAATATCATATTCATTAAATATGTTTTCAACAAGGTTTCTGTCGCATATATCGCCTTTTATGAATTTATATCTTTTATCATTTTCAATTTCTTTAAGATTTTCCAGATTTCCGGCATAAGTAAGCAAATCCAGATTAATAAGCAAATCAAATTCTTTTTCTTTATCAAGCATCTGCTTTACAAAATTTGAGCCTATAAAACCAGCTCCGCCAGTTACAAGTATATTTTTCATATTTTTTCCTCCGCAACACGCATAAGATACTTTCCATAATCAGTTTTTAACATCGGCTGAGCTAATTCAACAAGCTTTTCTTTTGTTATGTAGCCTTTTCTGTATGCAATTTCTTCAATGCAAGATACATAAAGACCCTGACGTTTCTGAATAATAGAAACAAAATTAGATGCCTCCAAAAGTCCTTCATGAGTTCCTGTATCAAGCCACGCCATGCCACGGCCAAAAAGCAAAACTTTTAGTTTATTTTGCTTTAAATATTTATTATTTACAGATGTTATCTCAAGCTCTCCTCTTGCAGAAGGTTTAACATTTTTGGCTATTTCTATTACGGAGTTATCATAAAAATAAAGTCCTGGAACAGCATAGTTTGATTTTGGATTTTCTGGCTTTTCTTCTATTGAAAGTACATTTCCGTTTTTATCAAACTCAACTATACCAAAAGCAGACGGATTAGGCACGTTATAGCCAAAAATAACTGCACCGCCCTCAGATTCAACTTTACATTTGGCGTTTTCAAGCATTTCCGAAAACCTGCTTGCATAGAATATATTATCACCTAAAACAAGACACACAGAGTCATTGCCTATAAATTTTTCGCCGATAATAAATGCCTCAGCAAGTCCATTTGGATTCATCTGCATGGCATAAGAAATATTAAGACCTAAGTCTGAACCATCTTTTAAAAGCTCTGCAAAAACTGGCATATCTCTTGGTGTAGATATAATTAATATTTCCTTTATTCCAGCAAGCATAAGGGTAGACAAAGGATAATATATCATAGGTTTGTCATATATAGGCAAAACCTGCTTTGAAACCGATTTAGTTAACGGATAAAGACGTGTGCCGGAGCCTCCGGCAAGAATAATGCCTTTCATATCAATCTCCTATTAAAAAACAAACTAAAATTATTAATCTTTCAATTTAAAAACCCAAAATTTACTTAATATGAAATTATAAGGTATAGTAAAAAATAAAGTTAAAATCGGAGCTACTAATTTTGAAATTTCAAATATGTTAACCCATATAAACATCAAACAAACATTAAGTAAAAAAGAGCTTCCGTAAGTAATGTAGAACTTAATAAGAGATTCTTTAACACTTACTTTCTTTGCACTAAAAACCCATATCTTACTTAAAAAGTACCCCCAAATTGAACTTATTATATATCCTACCACATTGCTAATTAAATAATTTACTCCAATATATACAAGGACATAATACACAATTAATGAAATTAGTGTATTTGAAAATCCAACAAAAATAAATCTAATTAGCTGTAATAATTTAAATTTCAACTCACTATTTAAATACATTAACTATCCTCATTTTCTTCTGCGCTTGTATTACAATTAAAGTTTTTTTCATCAACAATAAAAACTGGTCTGTTTCTCGATGCATCCAAAGCTCGCCATATATATTCTCCCAATATGCCTAAAGTTGTCAAAATCATTCCTGATGATAAAATAACTATAATCATTAAACTTGTCCAACCTTCTACCGGTACTCTGCCAAGCATTTTGCCAATTAAAACCCAAATACCCCAACAAAACGCTATTACAGTAAAAAATATACCTAAGACCGACATAAAACGAATAGGGAAAAAAGAAAAACCTATCATTGAATCAACAACAAGTTTTATTTTCTTTGCTAAAGTCCACTTTGAACTTCCTACTTCTCTTTTCTTTCTTACATAATATATCATATCCGTTTTAAATCCCGACCATAAAATTTGTAATGTTACGGCAGAATTTACCTCATCAAGGCACTTTAACACATCTATAACTTTTCTGTCAATTAAATAACAGTCAAATCCGCCCTTTGGCATTTTAGGTATTGCAAACTTTCTAACCAGCCAATAGTAAAGATTTGCAAATAGTTTTTGAGAAAAGCTCTCCTTCCGGTCACTCCTTACCGCTAAAACTACTTTGTTGCCTTCTTCCCATTTTTTATACATGTCAATCAATATACTGGAAGGCTCTTGTAAGTCAGCAGCTTTTATCGTAGCACAGTCACCTGTACAGTAAGAAAGTCCAGCATAGATAGCTGCATGCGAACCAAAATTTCTTGATAACTTTATAAGTTTTACATTACTGTCTTTTTCTGCAATTAAATTCATAACTTCCCAAGAAGAATCGCCTGAACCATCATCAACCATTACTATCTCATAATCATTTAATTGAGGCAAAACTTCTTTTTCTATATCGTTATAAAGAGCTTCAAGCGTTTCACTGTTATAATAAACAGGTATAATTATTGATAATTTATTCATTCTTTGACACTTCCTTTAAAAATTCATCAAAGTCACGAATATACTCATTTTCATCATATACTTCACTTGATAAAACGAGCATTACACAATCATCTGAAAAATTATACATGTCTTTCCACATAAGCTTAGGTATATAAAGTCCTTCATTTGGTTTTGAAAGATTAACAACATGCTCCTTACTTCCGTCATGTAAACGTACATCTGCACTTCCTTTAACATTAATCATAACAAACTCACTGTTACGATTTGAATGTCTGCCCCTAACTGCGTCACCTTTGACACCATAAATATAGAATATTCTTTTAATTTCAAAAGGTATTTGATTTAATCCTTCTATTGCCACAAGTTTTCCCATTTCATTGCCATTAACTTTAAAATTTAATAACTTATAGTTTCTCATTTATTTCACCTTAATTATTCTTTATTATTGGCCTCATCCCAAGCTTCATACCCGCAATCCTGCCATGGCATACCTCGTTTAAAGCTATATCTCCAAGGATATACCTGTTCTCCTGTAAAATGATTCTTTATATTTCTTATATCACCTATCACTTTGCCAGGAACTCCACCTACCACAGAAAAAGCCTTAACATCCTTTACAACTGTTGCTCCTGCAGCAATTAAAGAATCTCCCTCTATTGTTACACCAGGTAAAATAGTTGAACCAGTAGAAATAACAGCAAAAGATTTTACAGTTGCACCAATAAGTCTGTCAGATGGAGGTGTTGGATCATTCGTAAAAGTAACTCTTGGAAATAACCATACATAATCTTCTATAACTGTTTTTTGTGCTATATGGCAGTAACTATGCATTCTAACATAATTACCAATCTCACAAAATCCCTGTATATCAGAAAGTGTACCAACGCTTACATGGTTTCCTATATTAGCTTTTTCTCTAATAGAAACCATATGTCCTGTCTGAAAATCATTTCCAATTACACAATCACCATAAATAATTGTACCACTTCTTATCAAATCATTTTCACCAATTGTAAGAGGATGATAAGCAGATTTTCTGCCATTAGTATAAAAGTCCATCTGATACTCACCAATAATGCAATTTGCTCCTATAGTACTATTATTTCCGATTGTAACATTATCACGAATAATGCAGTTCGCATCAAAGTAAACATTATCACCAATATTTATATTATCACCCAATATAACATTTTCTTTAATAATAACATTCTTTCCTATTGTTTGATTTGCACCCATGATCATTTCTCCTTTCATTCATGCCGCTAGGTGGCAGAATGAAAAAAGATATGTTAAATAATTCTGCCCCCCGATTGACAATTAGTTAACATTTTGTTTTCATATTCTTGTTTCATCATTCGATACCATTTTATATTTTTTAGAGTGTTGTTTATAAAAATATGTTCCTTAAATTCACCTTCATATATAAAACCAAATTTTTCATAAAAAGAAATAGCTCTTAAATTATCACTTAAAACATTAAGATAGACTCTTTTTAATCCTAAATCATAAAAAGCTTTTTTTAAAATTTCTGATGTTGCTAAACTTGAAGCACCCTTACCAAAAGCTTTTTTTCTTAAACTAATAGCATATTCTGCATTCATATTTTCATAATCAATATTTTTAAGACTTACAGTACCTAAATATTCATCATTTTCATCAACAACAGCTAAATGACAATTAGTATTATCCTCTCTGCTGTTAATAATAAAATTTTGTGTATCTTGAAGAGTCATATTATTGAAGTTAAATTTAAAAACTTTTTTTGTACCTTCGTCTTTCATCCATTCTAACATATACTCAGCATCTTTAAGTTCTAATTCTCTTGTTTTCAAAAAATTCACTTCCTAAAATTATTAATAGCATCTATGACATAGTCCTGTTCTTCTTTTGTCATACCATTATATAATGGTATTGATAATACAGTTTTTGCATATTTTTCAGTTATAGGCAATGAACCTTCCTTAATATTCAGATAATTATATGCTTCTGACAAATGAGGCGGAATTGGATAATGTATAATAGTACCTATTTCTTTATTTTTTAAGTATTCAATTAATTCGTCTCTGTATTCACATTTTATTACAAACTGATGCCATACTGTTGTTGCATTTTCTCTTGCAGTTGGCAAAATAATTAATTTATTATCAATACAAGACAAATATCGCTCACATATTTCTTTTCTCTCTTCATTAAGTTCTTTTAAATGTTTAAGTCTTACCCTAAGTAAACCAGCCTGTATTTCATCTAATCGTGAATTTGTTCCTACAACTTTATTATAATATCTTTTTTCACTTCCGTAGTTTCTGAATACTTTAACATCTTCAGCAATTTTAGCATCATTTGTTGTAATTGCACCTGAATCACCAAAAGCACCTAAATTTTTAGACGGATAGAATGAAAAACACCCTACATCACCAAAAGTTCCAGTCATTTTTCCATCATAGAGTGCACCATGACACTGGGCACAATCTTCCACAACTCTAAGATTATACTTTTTAGCAATCTCCATTATTTTTCCCATATTTGAAGCTTGTCCATATAAATGAACAACAAGAATAGCTTTTGTTTTATTTGTAATTTTTTCTTCAATTTTGTCAGCATCAATATTGAAATATTCATCGGGTTCAACAAATACAGGTGTTGCCCCATTGATTGTAATTCCCATTACGCTTGCTATATAAGTGTTGCCTTGGACAATCACTTCATCGCCCTTGCCTATTCCAAGCACTCTAAATGCAATCCAAAGTGCATCTAATCCGCTTGCCAAACCAACACAATGATTTGCACCAGTATATTCAGCATATTCCTTTTCAAAAGAAGACACTTCATTACCTAAAACATACCAACCTGAGCGCAATACATCAAGTGCTTTCTGTTCAAATTCCTTCTGATACTTATAAAAACCTCTGTCAAGTCTATTTGCCGGTATATTCATAAAATCACATCCCTTTAGACACTTTTGTCTTTCCATTGTTAACATCTACTGTACAAACTATTATAGATTGTTTGTCTTCGCTATCTTTAGTATTTTTTATAAATGATTTAATACTGTATTTTCCATCTTCCTTAAATTCATACTCTAAAGTATTATTATCACTATACATTATTTTATCAATAGCTTCTTCATTACAATATATATACCATGCGTAATTATAATCTCCATAATCATAATTATTTTCTATAATAATTTTATTCTCTTTTGATGATACTTTAAAGTCTGCTGAAACTAAATCTGGAGCCCCAAAATTTTGTTCTATGCCAGAAATTAATATTGCATCTTCTGGCTGTCCGGTGTTTCCAAGAGTTGAACCAATTACAGATATCCACGTAAAAAGAATAGCAAAAAACATTATTGTTAAACTATATTTATATTTTTTCAATAAACTAAATAATTCTTTATAATTAATTTTATAACATACAAAACCATACAATAGAAAATATGCTGGCAAAAAGAATCTAGTTTCCGGAGCACCCGGTATTATCATTAAACATGGAAATATAAAACAAAAAATTGGGACTGAAAATTTAAAATTCTTAAACCACTCCCTTACTTTTTCTTTTGGCTGAAAAATCAACGTACCAAATGCTATAATCCAAATTATTGCGTTTAGTAAAATATTAAAGCTTTTATCTTTCCAAATATCATTTACATATATTTCTGAATAAATAGGCGTCATATAGTTAATAGTTGACCTAACATACATTCCTATAAAATCTAATGGATATTTTAGAAATAATTTAATAAATTGGAAAAGACTTATATTGTTTGGTAAATTTTCTAAAGATACAATCTTACTTCCTGTATAATCATAAAATCTTACGCCACCAGTATCTTGATTTCCTACCTTATCACCTACATAAGTTTCATATCTTTCATATCTCATTCCCTGCAATAACTGCCAATCACTCAAACTATATTCATATCACGATCTAAATTCTGTTAATACCTTAGGAGTATATTTGTTTGTATATTGATGGTTTATTTTCATTTGAGGGTAAGCAACTATTGAACCTCCTATAACAATTCCTATTGCACAAATACAAATCGTTAAGTATTTATTTATTTTCAATTTATGAAACATATAAATAAAATAACTTATAATAAGTAAAAAAGATGGAACAAGATATATTGTTCTTGTATTGTAAGCACAATATAAAAATATACCTACAAATAAAGAAATAAAAAATAGTATAATACTAAATTTCTCTTTGCTAAAATTAATTATTTTATTTAAAAGCATTAATCCTATACTATAGAAAAAAATCGCAAATATATCTGTTAAAGGATATAATATAGAATCTTTCCAAAAATACAAAAATATTACAGTATTAATAATTGTTCCAATAAAATATCTCTTTTTTGTTATATTTTTAATATCTAATAATGAAGGTATAGCTATAGTAATTATAAAGGAAGCACATAAACTTCCAAAAACCATAAAAAGTATCCATTTAGAACTAAACATTGCAATGCCTATTTCTTTTAAAAGCGATATAAGACATGGGAAAAAATATCCTCTAAAACTTTCAGGATAAGCCAAAAATCCATTTTTAATGACTTCATCTCCCAAAGTCCAATAAGAATTACTATCATAATACACTATTCTTTTAGATACAATGTAATTAAACAAAAGTATTATTAAAAATATTATTAAAAAAGTATTAATTTTTATTTTTTTATTAACATACCTTTCCATAAAAAGTCTCCTTTTTACTTTACATAACTTTATTTAATACTAACAATTCCATCTTTTACTGTAAAATCACTTACTATTACAGATTTTCTGTTATCATTGTTTGATTTATCCATAATAAACGCCTTAACACTATAATTGCCATCAGCTTCAAAAGTATATTCTAAAGAATTATTATCACTATACATAATTTTATCTATTGCCTGTCCGTCATTATAAATATACCAAGCATATTCAAAATCACCAAAACTATAATTATTCGTTATTGTAACGATATTTTCTTCAGCAAAAATATCAAAATCATCTGTTAAAAGGTCAGGTCCTATAGAGTGATCGACAAAATTAACAACCATAACACCATTTATAACTTTAATTCCATCTTTATCAGGATATATTCCCATATTCCTATATTCTTCTGTATTCTTAATTTCTTCTATTGCATTACTATCAGCAATAGATACATCTGCGCCTAACATTACTTGAAATAAATTTACAGTTTTTTGTGAATTTCGTGCATCAGTCTGACTCAAACCAATGTACTTTGTAAATATTCCTCTTTCGCCTCTTAATTCAGGAAATTCTGTATCATTATTATAGTTTGTATTATTTATAGGAGCGTCCTTTCCCGAAATTATTGCAACAGGCATACCATACTCAAAACCTTCAGTTTCTTCTATTCTTGCATACAATCTATTTTCAAAAAAAGCCGTCTGCTCATAAACACTATCTAAAAATAAATAATATCTGCTGATAGAGCTATAATTACATGTAAGTATTCCTAATGTTAATACTCCAGTTATCAGTTTCAAACAATTACTTTTTGAATATTCCAGCATACCCAAAGGTACTATTATACACATAACAAATACATACGAACTAATAGCATCTAAACCGGATTCAGGAGCAATTATCTCAATTATATCCACAGATAAAGGAAAGATTATTATAAAAATTAACGCTGCTATTTTTATCTTTATATTCTTAATTTTAATATACTCAAAAATCGTATTAATCGAACCAATAGCAATAACAATATAAAACCATTTAACAAACGATGGAAAATAAAAATAAATTCTTCCTTTAAAGAATTTTATAAAATTACTGTATGAGTTAGAAATCAGTTTAGGCAGCTCTAACAAAGGTATCTTTCCCATACTTTCTACACCTCTGTAATTAGCCAAGCTGCCATTATTAAATTTTAAAATTAATTTTAAAATAATTAAGTATAATATTACACCTAATATTCCCATTAGCAGGTATCTAAGCAAATAAATAAAAAAACTTTTATTAATTGACTTTTCATTTATTAAATATACGAATACCATCATTAGCGATAAAACTACTGACAAAGCAATATAAGCTTGATATTCAGCTAATGATATCATCAGCAAAATACTACCTATTATAAACCCGAATTTATATCTTTTTGTTAAGTAAACAGACATAACTGCACAAAAAATTGCAATGCTTACATTTTGTGCCATCGTCAGATAACCATAGGTACAGGCTAAACTTGGAAAAGAAACAACAGCCAAAGAAATTAATGCCGCATTAATTTTATTTTTTACCTCAAATAACTTTATAATTACAACACAAGTTAATGATAAAAGTAAAGCACAAATAAAACCTATAGTCCAAGAATTGCAGTATACCGTAAAGCCGCCTAAAAATCTGCCTAAAGAAATTCTTGAACCACTAAAAAACACTTGAGCATTTCCTGCTAAGTCAGTTATATAGTGTCTATAATCTTCATTAACATGTCTCTCAATAAAATAAGATGCATGTACAATATAAAAGCCTACCATGCCTATTAAAAAACTTAAAAATTCTGAAGATAAATTAATTCTATTTTGTATAGCTTCATAAAAATTTTCTATACTCTTTAGAAAAATTCTTTTTGTTTTCATTTTTTCCTCCCATTGTTACAATAAGTTTAATTAAACTTCCTTTCTAAAAAACAGAAATAATAATAGTAAGATAAACAGCAAACTTAGAAAATGAAATCCATTTGAAAGCTCTCCAACTACACCTAAATACAATCTTAAATCATTATGATTTGGCAGTTTATTGGTAAGCAAAAAATGTGATAAAAAACGCTAATAAAAGCTGCTAAAAAAATCCTATTTTTTATTATTACTAATATTTTCTTATATTTTCGTAAAAAAACTATATATATCGCCTTTAATTAGTATGCTTATTTTTACAGGTCTCAACAAACTCATTTATTACTTTGCTGTTATTCAGATAAACATCTTCATAAATCTTGTGCATTTTATAAACTATTTCAGCACACTCGTCTGCTTCTTCCTTTTTCGCCTGTGAAAGCTTTTTAAGTGTCCAGTTTATAAAATAGTAATTATATCTTTGTTTCATATATAAATCCAAAACACCATATTTTTCAAGAGCTTTTCTTCTTGGACCCTCTATTAAATAGTATTTTTCAAAAAATCTTTTTCCTATACTGTTAACTGTTGAACCTTCAACAGCAGCATAATAAATATGAATCGGCAGATTTATAGCCTTTATTGTCTTTGCATTGAAAAACAGTTCCCAGCAGAATAAAGTATCCTGACCGGCAGCGCCAACCGGCTGAGTTATACCGCTATCAGTTATTATAGATTTTTTTATAACCATAGCCTGAATACTCATAGGTGAAAAATTGGTTTTTTCCATATAGTTTTTAGTATCGTTTATAATAACATCTGAACCATACTTCTCTTCAAAATTTCTGAAATACTTAGCATCAAGTATTTCTGTAGTAAGTTTAAGCATATTTCCAACAGTTATATCATAATTATTCTCAGTGCTTAAATTGTATAATTTTGCATACCCATCAAAAATTGCTTCATTATCGGGATCAAGATATGTCACATAAGCAGATGATGCTATTTCAACGCCCTTATTTCTTGGTCTTGAAGCAGAACCGCTTCCTCCATCATTAAAAAGATATGCCTTTACATTACTGTAGTTCCTTTCAAGGTGCTTAACAAGTTTATCTGTGTAACCATCTGTTGACCCATCATCAACAAACAAAATTTCCATATCAGTAAACATAGAACTTCTTTGGAGTGATGAAAAAGCTTTTCCTAAAAGCTGTTTGCCATTGTTATATACAGGTACAATAACAGATAACTTAAATTCTTTTTTCTTTTCAATACTATATTTTTGAGTATTATAATTAAAATGGTCTATGCTATAGCCATTTTCAAGCGCAACTTCTCCGTTAAAGTTCTTCAGCTGCTCAGCTGTAAAATCTTTGCTCCAAAAAACAGAGACATATTTATTTTTCATTACATTTACATAATCGTGTTCCTTGCCTTCTACTAACTTGTTTCCGTCTAAATATCCATCTTTTGTAACATAGCTGCTGTCAGTATATTTAAAACCATTTGACATATCTTCAAGATAGAACATTCCATAATCCATATCTGAATTGAAAAAAGCAATCATATCACTTTCAGCCAAGACTTTATCATTAAGCTCATCTTCTGATATTAATTTTTTAAACTGATAGCTTTGTCTGTCAAACATTTCTTTAATATCATCATTAATTTTATTTGCAGCAACTAAAATACGTCTTTCATTTTTATTTTTCTCAAGTCCAATAGTCTCTATAACCTGTCCAACTCTGTCAAAAGCAGTTTCACCAGTCATAACAGAACGTATTGCCTGAACTTGACGTCTGTATAAATCATCATCGGAATAACTATTCAAAATCTGACCTATCTCAAATTTATCTGTCACTGTGTAAACCATCGGAAGTTTATTATTTACACCAACACTGTAGTTGGAAATTAATAAATTTCCTGCTGCCTGAAGCTCATAACCCCTGTTTGCAAACATAGTAGTACTTGCAGTTACAGTATTGATATTAAGTGCCCAGTTATATAATTTATGAACTTTCTGAAGTAAAGTATGGTCAATAGACGGTGAAACATATTTCCAGTATTCCTCAGGGTATCTGTAAATTTCTGATTTAGTATAATTATAATTCCTGTCTATAATCTTTAAATCCTTGCTGCCTTCTAAAACTCCGTCAAAAAGCATCCTCATATCATTCAGTCTTTCTGGATATTTTGTCATCCAAGAACCAGAAAAAATTACACCATCTTTTTTAAACGGATTTTTAAATCCTACCGGATTATGATAAAGAGGATTTATCCCAAAGCACAGTACATTGACATTATCATTCTCACAATCGCGTTTATAGTTTTCTACAACTTCGGCACAAGTTGTAAATATATAATCACATTTTTTTGCTATGCCTAAAAAGCTATTGTAATTTGGCGGATCTTCCTTGGAATAAAAGACCGTTATTTTATTCTGATTTCTATACTCATCAATAATGTCATATATGAGTTGTCTGTTTGGTGAATTTTCCTGTGCTGCTCCGCGCCACTCTTCATTTAACCCTCTCCATGCCGAAACCATAAGAAGAAAATCTGTAACATTTACAGCTTCTTTCCAATTTTCAGGCGTTATAAAAACAAAATCGGCAGCATCTTTAAAAGCAGCATATAAAAATTCATCTGCTACAATTCCTATTTTATAATTGTGCTTTTCATAATACCTTCCGCCGTTACTTTCTGGAATTTTATCTAATATCTCCTTAATTGATTCAAAATAATTTTTATCTGTATTTTCCTCAAAACGCTGTCTTCTCTGTGCTGCATTTAATTTAGATAATTTGTCATTTCCAGTAAGCATAGGAATAGCATTTGTCTGAGGTAATAGAATATTTTTTTTATTACGTTCTCTGTACTTCCATACAATCTCACACAAAAGCGGTGATTTCTTTGCAGTTTCTCTTATTCTGTATTTTATACTTTTTAATCCATATTTTGTTCTGCTTCTAAAGTTCCAATATTTAATTTGCAGTCTGCCAAATTTAGAATTTGATAAAATATTATATTTTTTTTCTATATCTTTTGAAATTTTCTTGCTTTCTTTAAGTTTTCTTTTATATATTAAGATATCTTTTTCATTTTTTTCATTTTGATTTTTTATTTCATTTATAACATTAATTTTTTCTTCAAGTTTTTGAAGAAATATTTCCTCTTTTTCTTCTATTTTTTTATTATATATTTCTTCTTTTTCCTCTAATTTTTTAGAAAATATTTCTTCTTTTTCCTTTAATTTTTGGGAAAATATTTCTTCTTTTTCTTCTAATTTTTTATAAAAACTCTCTTCTTTTTCTTCAATTTTTTTATTATATAATTCTTCTTTTTTTTGCAGGTCTTTATTTTCAATAACTATTTTTTTGTTTTTATCAATCAAACTTTCATTTTTTTTTTTTATTTTTTTCTTTTTTTTTTTTT
>CALWHR010000106.1 GCA_944380455.1 uncultured Clostridia bacterium | reverse complement strand
TTTAACGGCATAAAATATAGCTTCTTTTCTGTCGCAGATTTTAACATATTCACATCCGGTTTTAGCTGTTCCCGGCTCTATTTCGTCTAATATAGTCTGTGGGTCTTCACTTCTTGGGTTATCGCTTGTAATAATACAGAAATCCGAGAGCCTTCCTGCAATTTCACCCATAATAGGCCTTTTAAGCTTATCCCTGTCACCGCCGCAGCCAAATACTGTTATAATCCTGCCTTTTACAAACTCCCTTGCTGTGTTAAGCATGTTTTCAAGGCTGTCCGGTGTATGTGAATAATCCACAATAGCCGTAATATCGTTATATGTTTTAACAGGCTCAAAGCGTCCTTTTACGCCTTTTACGTCTTTAATGCCTTTAATTATTATATCCATAGGCACATTAAGCACAACACCTGCCGCAATAGCAGCTAAAGCGTTATAAACACTGAATTTGCCAGGTACGCTGTATAAAATATGGTGCTTTTCGTTTTTATATTCCACATCAAACTCCACACCGTTAGGCTTCATAATAAGATTTACAGCGTTCATGTCAGCTTTTGGGTTTTCAATGCCTGTTGTGAGCACACTGCCTGCTGCTTTTGAAACCATATACTCCCCACAAGGGTCATCTATATTAATAACGCTGTTTTTGCATATACCGAAAAGTATAGCCTTAGCATCACGGTAGTTTTCCATTGTAATATGGTAGTCCAAATGGTCCTCTGTAAGGTTTGTGAACATTCCCAAGTCAAAATCACAGCAGTCAACTCTGTGAAGGTCTAATGAATGTGAAGAAACTTCCATAATAACATCGTTTACGCCTTCTTTATACATCTCGTCAAAAAGCTCCTGAAGCTCAAGGCTTTCAGGTGTTGTTCTGTCGGCATGAAGTACTTTATCTCCTATGCAGTTCTGAATTGTACCTATAATACCTGTTTTTCTTCCCTGTTCTTCAAGTATACTTTTAATAAGATATGTGGTTGTTGTTTTTCCGTTTGTGCCGGTAACACCTATAAGACGCATTTTTTCCGAAGGATTGTTATAAAACTCAGCGGATATTGAAGCAAGTGTGTGTCTTGTATTATCAGCCTTAATACATGTTATTCCTTCCGGCACTGTTATATCTTTTTCAACTATAACAGCCAAAGCGCCGTTTTTAACAGCCGAATCAATATATTTATGTCCGTCCGTTTTAAAACCTGTAATACATACAAAAACAGAACCGTTTTTTACTTTACGGGAATCATATTCAACTGATGTTACATCAATATCATCATTTCCGGCTATAACACTGTATTTTTCATTTTTAAGCAACACACTAAGCTTCATTGTACCGCCTCCGATTAATTTTTTCAGATTAATTTTCCAAAAATCAATAGTACATCAAATTTTTAACATATACAATAAATTTATGAAAATATTACACAAAAAATTGAATGTATATCTTTATATCCATAAAATCTTTAATTTCCTGTTATAAGTATTATTTCGCTGTTATAGTTTACTTCTGCGCCGCTTTGCGGAAACTGGTTTAAAACAGTATTCCCGTTACCGTTTATAAAATATGTAAGCCCAGCATCGGATATAAGTTTTTTTGCTTCCTCAACTTCAAGACCTGCTATATCCGGTACAACAGAAGTTTTGGCTTCGTCAAGCTCACTTTCACTTTCATTGTAAACCGGCTCTATACCAAAATACGGCAGAATATTACTCATAAGCTCTTTCATAACAGGTCCGGCAACAGTTCCGCCGTAATAAACTCCCTGTGGCTCATCAATAAGCACAAAAGCCATTACCTGCGGGTCTTCAGCCGGAGCAAAGCTCATAAAAGAAGCTATGTATTTACCGCTTTTTCTTGGAAGCTTTTCACTGGTTGCTGTTTTGCCGCCCATTCTGTAGCCTGGAATATATGCTTTATTTCCTGTTCCTTCTGCAACTACTTTTTCAAGTATGCCGCGCATGGTGTCAGAAGTTTCTTTTGATATAACCTGTTCTCCCAAAGGATATTCAAATTCTTTAATTACATTGCCGTCTTCGTCTGTTATAGCTTTTGCAAAATGCGGTGTAATTAAGTTGCCGCCGTTTACAATAGCCGAAGCCGCTCTTAAAAGCTGAAGGGGTGTTATCTGAAATGACTGGCCGAAAGACATTGTAGCCAGCTCCACAGGCCCTATATTTTCTAATTTATGAATAATGCCTACGGCTTCACCAGGAAGGTCTACACCTGTTTTTTGAGTAAAACCGAATTTTACCATATAATTATAAAATGTTTCAGCTCCCAGCCTTTGAGCTACAGCCATAAAAACCGGGTTACAGCTGTTAAGTACACCCTGAACAAATGTCTCCTGACCATGGGTTCTTGGATACCGCCAGCATTTAATATGTCTGTCACCGACTATATAATATCCGTTGCACACAAATGTATCATCAACACTGACGGCTTTTTCCTCAAGGCCTGCGGAAGAAGTTACAATTTTAAATGTACTTCCTGGCTCATAAGTATCATTAATGGCTGTATTTCGCCACATCTGATTAAGTGCATCTGTTTTTTCTTCAGAGCTTAAAGTGTCCCAAACAGCTTTAAGCTCTGGGTCATTTATTTCAAAAGGCTCATTAAGGTCAAAGTTAGGATATTCCGCCATGGCGTAAATTTCGCCGTTTTGTGGATTAAGCACAATTATAATTCCTCTTTTTGCGCCTTTGGCCTCTACTGCCTTTGAAATAGTCTGCTCTGCATATCTTTGAACAGATGCGTCTATTGTAGTAACAAGGTTATTGCCGTTTTCCGGCGCTATTCTTGTCTGTTCATCACTTATCTGAACCCCCTGAGAGTCCGTTACTGTAAGTATTTTACCCGGGCTTCCGGAGAGGTACTCATCATACTTTGCCTCAAGGCCTGTTACACCCTGATTGTCTTTTCCGGCAAAGCCTATAACCTTAGAAGCAAGATTTTCAAAGGGATAAACCCTTTTTACATCTTCGTCTACATTAATTCCTTCAAGGTCTTTTTCGCGTATTTCCTGAGCTGTCTGCACGTCTATTTTAGATTTAAGGCGTACAAGAGCTACATTTTCATTTAGTTTGTCAAGTGTTTCATTATAGTCCAGCTCCAAAACCTCACTTAGGTACTGGGCTGTTTTTTCTTTTTCTTTAACTTGTACCGGTACAGCACTTACTGAGCAAACTGACTCTGTAACAGCTATGCCTACATTGTTCCTGTCAAGTATACTGCCCCTTACAGGCGAAATAAGCCTGTCTCGCGACTGCTGTTCGTAAGCCAAAGGCTGTAGAAAATCCGCCTTAAACACTTCTATATATATAAGCCGGCCTATAAGGAACAAACCTGAAAGAAGTGTAAAAACAAGGCAAAAAGCAAGCTTTTTCTTTATTTTTACAGATATTTTTTCCATAACAAATCCGCTCCGCAAAAATATTGTTTATTAATTTTATTGGAGCGAATTTATATTTATGTTATTTTATTACGTGCTGTTACCTTCATTTTCTGAATTTTCAGACTTTTCCTGATTTTCCTCATCAATATTATTATCTGATGATTCATCTTTAATCATAGTAAGGGTTATTTGTGTACCGGAATCAACCTGAGAGCCGTAGCTTGGCTCTGTTTTTTGCACAACACCGCTGCTTTCACCAGTATAAGTTACTGTTAACCCTGCTGATTGCAAAACACTTTCAGCTTCTTCAAGGGTTTTGCCCTTTACATCTGGCACAGTAATTGCTGATATTGTTTCGGTGCTTTCTCCTTCCTCTACATAAATAAGCACTTCTGTACCCAATTCAACTTCTGTGTTACCATGCGGCATTTGATTTACAACAACATCACCTGTACCGACTACCTCATAATTAAGGCCTTTTGCATCAAGGTCTGCAAGTGCGTCAAAAAGTACACTGCCTGTATAATCAGATACGATTGCCTTTTCGTTTCCGGTCTTTTCTGTACCCTCAACCTCATAACTTGGCTCAATGTTGGCATATTTAATTATGTTTTCCATAAGACTTTTCATCATAGGCGCAACAGTTGTTACACCGTCGGCATAATATTCCGGTTTATGGATTAAAGTTATAGCCAGATATTGCGGATTTTCAACAGGTATAAAACCAATGAACGAAACAGTATATTTTCCCTCGCTTCTTGGCGCCTGCTGAGCTGTTCCTGTTTTGCCGCCGTATGTATAGCCTTCTATTTTAGCTTTTTTACCAGTACCATATTCAACGGTCGCAACCATATCCTTACGCATTATATCTGATGTTTCCTGTGAAAGCACTTTTCGTATTACTTCAGGTTTTGTTTCTTTAATAACATTACCGTCTGGGTCTACAATCTGAGAAACTATATAAGGCCGCATTAAGTTTCCGCCATTTATAACGGCTGCTACTGCGTTTAATATCTGCAGTGTATTTGTATTAAATGACTGACCAAATGACATAGTGGCAAGCTCAGTGCTTCTTATTTGGTCTTCGCTGTACATAAGGCTTGATGCATCAACTTCATCAGGAAGGTCTATTCCTGTTTTTTCACCTATTCCATAATCCTTCTGATATTTATAAAAAAGTGATGCACCCATTTTTTCGCCTATATCCATCATACCTACATTGCATGAATTAGCTATAATGCCTTCAATATCAAGTGTTCCATGGCCGCTTCTTAAATGGCATTTTATATCTGTACCGGCAACATTCTTTTTGCCGCCGCAGTAAAAAGTATCTGAATTTTCTATAATGCCTTCTTCTATAGCAGCTGCGGCAACACAAGGCTTAAATATAGAACCTGGCTCATAAGTACTTGAAATACAGAAGTTTTTCCAGATATTGGCCAATACCGCATTCTGTTCTTCACTTGAAAGAGCGTCCCACTGGGCCTCGTCATAGCCTTCTGGCACAGCCATAGGGTCATTCGGGTCGAATTTTAAACCTGATGCCATTGCTAAAACCTCACCCGTCTGCGGGTTCATAACAATAGCCGCAGCATTTTCCGGATTATATTCTTCCATGCCCAACTTAACAGCTTCCTCGGCAAATGACTGGATAGTATAATCAAGGGTTGTTACTATAGTATTTCCGTCCTGTGCCGGAACTTCCTGCTGAACAGCACCTTCTGTGCCGTCATAAGTAATAAAAGAGCGCCCCGGTATACCGCTCATTTCATCATCATACATTTTTTCAAGACCATAATTTGTAGTACCTGTAAAGCCAATTACCTGAGCTGCCAAAGAACCAGCCGGGTATTTACGCTTTGTATCATCTTCAAACACAACACCTTTAATCTCTTTTGCCTCTAATTTTTCTTTTATCTCTGGCTCCTGCTTTTTAGCCAGAACCTTCCAGTTTGTGTCAAGTGCCGGTTTGCCTGTTGCAGGGTCTTTTACTAAATAGCTTCTTAAAGTATCCGCATTAAGACCTAATACTTCACTTAATGCGCTTACTGTTTTTTCCTGTTCTTCTGCCGAATAATCAGCCAATACCCTTACATCAAGTATAATGTTATATACTCTTGTACTAATTGCCAAAGGTTGATTGTTTCTGTCTACAATAGAGCCTCTGTTAGGTGATATTATAGAGTCATATCTGTTTACCTGCTGCTGTTTTGCCGCTGTTTCATATTCCGCACCATGAACAGTTTTTAAATAAAACACTCTGCCGCCCAATGCTGCAAAAGCCGCAATTAACACAAAAAGGATAAAAATCAATCTACTTTTTATCCTTTTACGTTTATCCATATAATCATTCCTCTGCTGCAAAAATATTTATTTCAAATTAATAACACTTTTCATTACATCAAAAAATTTGCTTATTCCAAAGCCTTCTTTTTCCTGTTCAGTTTCAGCTTCATACTGAACAGTATAGCTTTGTTTAGGCACATCAATATATATTATTTGATAAGGCTGAGGCTCAGACATGCCTAATCTTGTTTTAGCTGCCTGTTCTATATATGCTAAATCAGTATTGTCATTTATTTTTGACTGGAGATTAATGTTCTCATTTTTAAGCTGTGCAAGCTGGTCTTTTAAATCATTGTTTACTACTCTCTGCCTGTCAACTGCAGCATTAGATGCCATTGTAACAATACATCCTGCAAAAACAAAAAATATGGCTATAGTAAATTTAGCTCTGTGAACAAAACTTTTTCTTTTTACAGACTCCGCCTGTCTTTCAAGCCTTTTTTGTTCCTCTGCTCTTTGTCTTTCGTTCTCTCTTTCATATATTTCCCTGTCAAAATCATACGCATTGCTTGATGTATTATAGTATGAAGGCAAATATAAGTCTTTGTATCTTTTAGCCATACTTATCCCCTGCCCGATTTTAAATTCTCTCAAGTATCCTCAGCTTAGCACTTCTGGATCTGTGGTTAACACTCAGTTCTTCTTCTGAAGGAAGAACCGGTTTTCTTGTAATAATTTTTGCTTTAGGTTTTTTGCCGCATACACAAACCGGAAATTCCGGAGGGCATGTACATGGGTTTTCCTGCTTTTTAAAGGCGTTTTTAACTATCCGGTCCTCTAATGAATGGAAAGTTATAACACACAGCCTTCCGTTTGGACTAAGCAGGTCTGTCATATCATCAATAGTCTTTTCCAATATTTCAAGCTCTTTATTTACTTCAATCCTGATAGCCTGAAAAGTCCTTTTTGCCGGATGCGGCCCGTCTTTTCTAGCTCCTTTAGGTATAGCTTTTTTAATAATTTCCACAAGGTCAAATGTAGTTTCAACCGGTTTTAAAGTTCTTTCCTTTACTATAAACTGCGCTATTCTTTTAGCCCATCGCTCTTCGCCATAGCTGTATATTACTCTGGCAAGCTCATCTTCGGAATATCCGTTTACAACATCATAGGCTGATAGCGGATTTCCGCTGTCCATTCTCATATCAAGGGGCGCATCCTGCATATAAGAAAACCCTCTTTGAGCCTCATCAAGCTGAAAGGAAGATACGCCTATATCAATAAGAAATCCATCGGCTTTTTCAATACCAAGACTGTTTAAAACTTCTTTAACATTAACAAAATTATTATGAATATAAGTTACCTTATCCTGATAGTCTTTAAGTCTTTCTTTAGCAGCCTTAATAGCATCCAAATCCTGGTCTATTCCTATAAGATGTCCTGTATCAAGCCTTTTGACTATCTCTAAAGAATGTCCGCCGCCGCCAAGAGTACCGTCTACATATATGCCGTCTTTTTTTATATTCAAACCTTCTATGCACTCATCAAGCAGTACTGAAACGTGACGAAATTCCATTAAACAAACTCCTCTACACATTAAATTCCAAGCTCAGCCATTTTTTCGGCCAAACTGTTGTCAACAAAGTTTTCTTCATTATTGTAGCTTTCCCATTTGTCCCTGCTCCAAATCTCAACTCTGTCAACAACACCAATAGACACTATCTGTTTTTCAAGTCCGGCATAGTCCCTTAAATTAGGCGGAATAAGTATTCTGCCCTGAGTATCTATCTCACATTCTGCGGCACTTGAAGTAAAAAATCTTGCAAACCGCCTTACATCACTGTTTGTCCAAGGCAGTGCTTTAAGCTTTTCAACAATGCTTTCCCATCTTTGGATAGGATAAACAAAAAGACAGTTGTCCAAACCTTTTGTCACTACAAATTTATCGCCCAGTGATTCCCTAAGCTTAGAAGGCACAATTATTCTACCTTTAGCATCTATATTATGCGGATATTCACCTATAAGCATGGAAATCACCACCAAACTAAACTACCAACAGAACAACATAAAAGCGAAGTTTATAAAAATCCACCACTTAGAGCCACTTTACTCCACTTTTATCCACATTGTAATATATTTGTAATAAAAATACAAGCTTTCAGCCGTAATTTTAGATTTTTTTTATTGACATAATACAGCAAAATTAAGTATTGACAGAGTTAAGTTATTAACCGTGACTAAAAAAACAGATACTTTTCATACGCTGAGTTATTTTATATACAAAAAACAGCCTTCAAAAATGAAGGCTGTTTATATTTTTAATTTTCTTTATTTATTCTTTCTATTACCTTTTCAGCCGAAAAAATTCCGTCTACAGCTGCCGACATTATACCTCCGGCATATCCAGCGCCTTCTCCCGACGGAAAAAGACCATTAACTGAAATGCTCTCTCCTGTTTTTAAATCTCTCAGTATCCTTACCGGTGAAGAGCTTCTGCTCTCCGGCGCTATAAGCAAAGCCCCTCCGCAGTCAAAGCCCTTTATTTTTCTGCCCATAGCCAAAATAGCTTCTTTCATGGCATCTGTTACGTATCCCGGCAGCACTTCACATAAATCACAGTTAACAACAGACGGTTTATAGGTGGTTTCAACATCAGTTGTTTTATCATATTCAACACCCAAAAAATCACCTACCCTTTGAGCAGGAGCTTTGTATCCGCCGCCAGCGGCATTAAAGGCCTTTTTTTCTATTTCTCTTTGAAAATACATTCCACCAAGAGGATGCTCCGTATTAAAATCATCGGTATTAATCTGAACCAAAAGTGCACTGTTTGAGTTTTTCCCATTTCTTGCGTAATAGCTCATGCCGTTTACAGCTGTCATGTTTTCCTCACTGGCAGCCGGCACAACATATCCGCCGGGGCACATGCAAAATGTATAAACTCCTCTGCCGTTTGAAGCTGTATATGTCAGTTTATATTCCGCAGGGCCAAAAAATTCAGCCTTCTTGCTCTCACCATACTGGGCTTTATTAATCATCTCCTGGCTATGCTCTATTCTTGCACCTACAGCAAAAGGCTTCTGCTCCATTTTAATTTTAGAATTATATATAACTTCAAAAGTATCCCTTGCGCTGTGTCCCAATGCAAGTATTACATTTGAGCTTTTAAGCAGGTTCTGTCCGTTTACTCTAACTCCTTCTATTTGGCCGTTTTTAATTTCAAAGCCTGTTACAGTGCTTTCAAAATGTACTTCTCCTCCAAGGCTTATTATTTCTTTTCTTATATTTTTAACCACATCAACAAGTCTGTCAGTGCCTATATGCGGATTATGAACATACATAATTTCTTCTGGTGCTCCATGCTTAACCATTTCTTCCATAACAAAACGGCAGCGCGGATTTTTAATTCTTGTTGTAAGCTTTCCGTCGGAAAATGTTCCTGCACCGCCTTCACCAAACTGTATATTGCTCTGTGGATTAAGTATACCATTTTCCATAAGAGAGCTAATGTCTTTTATTCTCTCATCAGCGTTTTTACCACGCTCCAAAACAACAGGTTTAAGGCCAAGGCGTGCAAGTACCAAAGCAGCAAACATTCCAGCCGGTCCAAAACCAACTACTATTGGCCTGTCTTTTGAGTTGTTTTTCAATACTTGATATTCATATCGTACATACTCAGCCTTTTGAACATCAGCGCTTTTAGAGTGCTTAATAACACTGTCCTCGTTTTTTACACTTAAATCAAGAGTATAAATATAAAAAATATCCTCTTTTTTCCTTACATCAAGGGATTGTTTAAATATACTGTATTCCAAAACACTTTCGGGTTTTATTCTTAATTTTCTGCAAGCTTTTTCAATAAGAGTTTCTTTTTTTTCGCCATATCTTAGTTTAATGTTTTTAACACGTATCATAAATTTCACCGTTTCAATAGTTTTTGTACTTAATTATAACCGCCTGTTATTTCAACATCAACAATTAATTATAACACAAAAGCGCCTGTTATACAGACGCTTATTATATATGTTTATTTTAAAAGATTTCTCATACTTTTTACACTTATTCCAATAGTCGAAATATTATGCAAAAGAGCAGATGTAGCAGGCATTATAAAACCGCCTATACCTAAAACAATAAGACCTGCATTTATACCTACAATTAAACGATAGTTTAAATCTATTCTTTTCATAAGCTTGTCACTTAAAATTTTAAGAGTAACTATTTCATTTAAGTCATCAGCTGCTATAGTAATATCCGCTATTTCTCTTGCTATTTCCGCCCCATCGCTTATGGCAACTCCTGCATCTGCTGCTGAAAGAGCTGGTGAATCGTTTATACCATCACCTACCATAATAACTGCTGAGCCTGTTTTTTTCTCATTTTCAATATATGCCGCCTTATCCTCAGGCAGTACTTCGGAATAAAATTCATTAATACCTATCTTTTTTGCTATTGAAGAAGCAGTATGGTTATTGTCACCTGTCATCATAACAGTCTTTCTAAAGCCTGCCCTTTTTAGTGCCTGAATTACATCTGATGCTTCTTCTCTTAAAGGGTCTTCTATACATATTACAGCAGAAAGCTTGTTGTCAACTGCAAGATACAAATGTGAATACTCTTTTGGCAGCAAATTAAACGTATCTGCATATATTTCATCAATAGTGCACTTTTCGTCCTCAAAAACAAAATGATAGCTTCCTATAACAACCTTGCTTTCGTTAATGTAAGACGCAATTCCGTGGGCAACTATATATTTTACTTTAGAGTGCATTTCTTCATGCTCCAAACCTTTTTCCTTTGCTGCCTTAACTACAGCTTTCGCCATTGAATGAGGGAAGTGTTCTTCAAGGCAGGCAGCAATCCTAAGCATTTCATCTGGACTTTTTTCGCAGAAAGAATAAATCTCCTTAACAGCAGGCCGAGCCTTTGTAAGTGTTCCGGTTTTATCAAAAACTATTGTATCGCTTCTTGAGACAGCCTCTAAATATTTTCCGCCTTTAACTGTTATTCCGTATCTTCCGGCTTCACGTATTGCAGAAAGAACAGAAAGCGGAATAGCCAGTTTTAAAGCGCATGAAAAATCCACCATAAGCACTGAAAGAGCTTTTGTTACATTCCTTGTAAATGCCCATACTGCGCCGGTGCCAATTAACGTGTAAGGAACAAGGCTGTCGGCTAAATGCTCTGCACGGCTTTCTACTTTTGATTTAAGCTTCTGTGAATCCTCAATCATAGCTACTATTTTTTCAAATCTTGTTGAGCCGGTGGTTTGTTTAACTGTTATTGTTATTTCGCCTTCCTCAACAACAGTGCCGGCATAAACATATCCATCTTTTTCTTTTTTAACCGCCGCAGTCTCACCAGTTAGTGAAGCCTGATTTACCATTGCCTCTCCTGAATATACTGTACCATCAAAAGGAATTACATTTCCCATTCTTACCACTACTTTATC
Organism: uncultured Clostridia bacterium; assembly: GCA_944380455.1. Lineage (GTDB taxonomy): Bacteria > Bacillota > Clostridia > Lachnospirales > Anaerotignaceae > Neoanaerotignum_A. Next base: position 5,228 of record CALWHR010000106.1, on the reverse strand, counting down.
TCCGGCTTTTATATCCGAAGAAGAAACAAGCATTTCCTGCTCCTCTGAAACAAGCCACACCTTTTTTATGTTAAGGGACATGCTTCGTGCTATATCATCTACAGATTTTTTATGTGTCCATTCCTCTAAAAGCTCGCCTATTCCTAAAAGATATATAACAGAGCCAACAGTATTCATCTCGCCTCTTAAAGCTGAAACACCAATAGCTGCGGCATCCAAAACACTTACATCTATTTTCTTATTTAAAACAGATGTTATGCCTTTTGCTATATATCCTCCGGCCTTAAATGCTGTATAAACAGCCCTTATCGGATAAGGCACAAACATTTTTCCGCCAAAATACAGAACTGTCTTTGTAATAAGCTTTTCTTTATATTTTGAGTTAAGCTCTCTTCCTGAGTTTTCAGCAATATTTTCATCTAAAACAATATTATAATTGAAATCTTTAAGTGCTTTTATAACCTCTGCTCTGCCTGTGCTGTAGCATACAGATATATCCGCAGTATTTTCATAAACCTTGGCAGATGTAACAAAGCTGAAACTCCTAATATAAAAAAGCAGTTTATCTGCCTGACGATATGTCATTCTTTTTTGCAGCATATGTACTCTTATTCTGCCCTTAATATCATGTTTAATTTTAAAGTCCACTTAAACCACCTCATAAAAAACAGGGCTGTTAAACAGCCCTGCATTTAATTTAATATTACTCAGAAATGTTTTCAGAAGTATCATACTCAAAACTGTTCTGCTCTGCTTCGTATCTTTCCTCGTTAATTTTTTTTGCTTCTGCTACCATATCTTCAGCATTTTCCTGTATGGTTGTAGTTGTTTTGGTAACACAGTCCTTTGCTCTCAGCGCCGCAGCAATGCAGTTTGTATAAAACTTTTTAGCATCAGAGCTTGCAAGTATTTTAACCCCCGCTGTGCCAAAAATTACACCGCCGGCAAAAAGTCCGGCTCTTTTTATATTTGACCTATGAAAAATATCGTACATTTTATATCCTCCTTATTTGTGCTTATACCCTGTATAAATTGTAATCAAAAAACATACAACACACGCCCATGCCCAAAATTTGTGGCGTTTCATCTTATCACTTCCTTGGCGGCATTTAGTTTTATAACAAAAATCATTTAACATATAATATCAAATCATGATAAAACCCGTCAATTATAACACGTTTTATTGATATATATTATCAATAAAGCCTTATTTCGGCTTTTTATTTCTAATTTCAACAGATACAACTTTATTTTCACCTGAAAACCCAAGAGCTGAAAGACCGGTTTTAACTACAACTGACCATTCACTGTAAGAAAGAATTCTCCTGCTTCCATCATCCAAATACACTATAAAAACATCATCTGAGCATGTTTTTCTGTCTATATCCATAAGTCTATACATGTTTTTTCTGTTTATAACACCCATATCTTCAAGAGCATTAATCATGCGGTATACAGTAGCTGCACCTATTTTGTTGTCTATTTTAACGGCTTTATAAAATATTTCTTTGCAGCTTGAGCACTCATTTTCCAAAATTATGTCAATAAGAGTAAGCCTTTGCTTAGTTATCCTGTAGCCTTTTTCTCTGAGTTTTTGCACAATAATATTTTTTTTGACTTGTATTTGAATACCTTTATCTAATTCACATGACTTTGAATTATTCGTAATTTCATGGGTTTTAGTCAATTTACATTCCCCTTTTGCATCTAAAATTTCACCAAGATACATTTAATTAGTTTTAGCTAACTATATGGCGTAAAAAATTCTTTACTCTACAATTATCTTTCCAGCCATATCTTTCCCCACAGCAACTCTGCTGCCCTTTATATTAACTATAATATTGCCTCGCATTTGAGAAACGACCATAACCTCGGCTCCTGTAACAAAACCAAGGTTTTCTATAAAACGTATTACTTCGTCTTTTCCTCTAATGCGTTTAATAATATATTTTTTACCAATATCAGCCATTGACAAAGGCATTTAATCATCTTCTTTCATAAAAGTGACAATATTTCCTTCACTTTGTTAGTATATTCTAATGTAAATTAGTTGTCAATAATATAATTAAATTATATATAATAAAAATTATTGTTGTTAATCTTTTGTTGTATGAAATTATTTTTATATAAAAATAACCCCCTTGAAAATCAAGGAGGTTTACACTGCGGGCAGTGGGACTTGAACCCACACACTTTACAGCACAGGAACCTAAATCCTGCGCGTCTGCCAATTCCGCCATACCCGCGTATTAAAAAGCTCTATATTTTTACACGGGTAGAGCCTTCCCGAGACGGAGCATAACGCTTGAACCGCATATATAAAAACAAGCAATGCTTGTTTCTATCAATTATTTTTCATATCCATTAGGATGAGTTTTATGCCAAAGCCACGCTGTTTTAATAATCTTGTCTATGTCATCAAACTCAGGCTTCCAGCCTAATACATCTTTTGCTTTCTGGCTTGAGGCTATAAGCTTTGCCGGGTCACCGGCACGCCTTGCTCCGAACTCTTTTGGTATATCAAAGCCTGTTGCTTTTTCGGAAGCTTCCACAATTTCTTTTACAGAAAATCCAACTCCGCTTCCAAGGTTGAAAACATTGCTGCTTCCGCCGTTTTTCAAATACTCCATAGCAAGTATATGTGCCCTTGCCAAGTCTGTAACATGCACATAATCCCTGATACATGTACCGTCAGGCGTATTATAATCATTGCCGAATATTGTAATAGAATTGCGCTTTTTATTTGGAACCTGCAAAATTATAGGTATAAGATGAGTTTCCGGGAAATGGTCTTCGCCAATCTTTCCGCTTGCATGAGCTCCGCACGCATTAAAATATCTTAAAGCTACAAACTTTAGACCTTTAGCAAAGCTCTGCCACTTCATCATTTTTTCCATAGAAAGCTTTGTTTCGCCGTAAGTGTTGGTAGGGTTTGTAATATCGTTTTCGTCAATAGGCACTTTTTCCGGCTCGCCGTATACAGCGGCAGTTGAAGAGAAAACTATATTTTTCACGTTGTTTTTTTCCATGCAGTCCAAAAGATTCATTGTACCGTAAAGATTATTATTATAATATTTAATCGGCTCCTGCATACTTTCGCCAACTAAAGAATAAGCAGCAAAGTGAATTACACTGTCTATATCTTCACTTTTAAACAAGCCTCTTAAAAAATCTTTATCTCTTATATCGCCTTTATAAAATTTTGCTTTTGGGTGAACAGCCTGAATATGTCCTGTTGATAAATTATCAGCTACAACAACATCATAGCCGTTATCTATAAGTTCATACACTGTGTGAGAGCCGATATATCCAGCTCCGCCCAAAACCAAAACAGACATTATATCATCTCCGAAAATTTTTAATAGCATAATCATATTACTACATTTTCATTAATTTTTCAATATTAATGCGCATTACAGCGCTTTAAATAAACCGGATAAAATATAAATAGCTGATAAAAATAACTTTAATACAATTAAAAGAGCCTTAAAGCTCAGAAAGGACAAAATATGCTGAAATTATTTTTTAACGGTAACATTCTTACAATGGACAGTGAAAGACCTGTTCAGGCAGTAGTTTTTAAAAACGGTATTACCCAAGAAAGCGGAATGTCTGACATATTAAATTCAAAATATCCCAATGCCGAAAAAATAGATTTACAAGGCCATACACTAATGCCGGCTTTTTTTGATTCACACAGCCATTTTATGGCTTTTGCCATTTCTCTCCTTCAGCCTTCTCTTAAAGAATGCCGCAGCAGAGAGGAAATTAAAAAAATAATTACTGATTATCTAAACGAAACCTCTGCAAAAAACAACTATTGGGCAGTTTTCAGGGATTTTTCTTCTGAAAATTTTAAAGAAACAGCAGACAAAAACTTTTTAGACTCTATATCCAATGAAGTACCTATTGTTTTACAGCACCAATCCGGCCACAGCGGTATATTTAACTCAAAGGCACTTGAAACAGCCATGCAACAGTTACCTGAGTATTCAAATGAGTTTAAAGCCGCTGAAAAAACAGGATATTTATCAGAAAACTCATACATTTGCGCCCTAAAACTAATACCTTCGCCAGATGAACAAGAAATTTTGAATTCTGTAAAAAAGGCGCAGGACATATATTTTTCGTACGGCATAACTACATTCCAGGAAGGATTTCTTACAAGCCAAATGCTCCCTCTTTACAAAAAAGCTCTGGAATCAGGCATTATAAAGGCAGATGTATTGGCTTTTGCCTCTCCTGATGATTACAGTTCTTGTTTTGAATTTTTCAAAGGCATAAACAGCTCTAAGTTCAAATTATGCGGAATTAAAATATTTATAGACGGTTCACCTCAGATAAAAACAGCTCTTATGAGCAGGCCATATATCGGTGAAAACCAAAATTTTGGAACATGCTCTATTACAGAAGAAAAACTTGAGCATGCTTTAAATACAGCATATTTGAATAACTGTCAGATAATTTGCCATGCCAACGGCGATAAGGCCTGCGATATGTTTATAAACGCTGTTAATAAATATTGGCTTAAACATCCTGATATAACTAAATGCTATCCTGTAATAATACACGGGCAGTTTATTAATCCCTCCCACCTTTTGGGAATTAATAGACTTAACATGTCGGTTTCATTTTTTGCATCTCATATACTGCACTATGGTGATATTCATATAAAAAATATTGGCTATAACACAGCAAGTCAAATGAGTCCCCTTAACTCAGCTTTGCACAGCGTTAATTTTACACTGCATCAGGACACACCAGTTATGATGCCTGATATGTTTGAAAGTATATACTGCGCTGCCGATAGAAAAACTCAGTCAGGTGCAGTATTAGGTGAAAATCAGAAAATATCCATTTTAGACGCTGTTAAAGCAGTTACTATAAACGCTGCAAAACAGTATTGTCAGGAAAAAACAACTGGAAGCATAACACCTGGAAAATCAGCTGATTATATAATACTTGACAAAGACCCTCTTTCTTCGGGTTTGGAAGAAATAAGAAACATAAAAGTATTAGAAACAATAAAAAACGGCGAAACTGTTTGGAAATTATAAAAATACAAAAAGAAAAAGCACTGATAACTCAGTGCTTTTTTAAGTGAATCAGGAGGGACTCGAACCCCCGACCCACGGCTTAGAAGGCCGTTGCTCTATCCAGCTGAGCTACTGATCCATAAGCGGGTGATGAGAATCGAACTCACGTGTTCAGCTTGGAAGGCTGACGTT
>CALWHR010000105.1 GCA_944380455.1 uncultured Clostridia bacterium | reverse complement strand
TTTCCATATAAGACACTTGGTTCATCTTTCATCTCTTTTCAATGGATTGCAAAGGCAATTTCTTTTAAAAGCACTTTACCTTCTTCCAGACGTTCTACGCAATAAATTCCGCCTTCTTTTAACTCCTCATTTTCAAAAAGTTCCTTGTACGAATTAATAAAATCCGTATTGATCCGATCCAAATAAACATACTCATATTCCAGATAAAGAATTTCCTCCCACTCCGATACCGACATTATATCACCTGACATCAGTTCATTTTTTTCTTTCGTATGAATGGACCAGTTTAAATTCTGAACGGACACAGGAACCATGGCATCCCGAAACACGCAATGCTGAATTCCTCCCTTCTCTTCATCCGTATTAATGTGATAAATAGCCTCACCCTCATCAGCGAAAGTGCCAAATGCAGCTCGTGTATAAGAATAGCAATCGTTCAGTTGCTCCACCAACCTATCATCAAAACACCATTTTGTGTAAAAATTTTCCAAAGGTGCCAAAAGTATTGTAAAAAACATTATGGCAAGCAGTCCTTCTCTCCAATACTTTTTTCTCCCATCCAGCAATTCCTCCAAAAACAGGTATAATATTGTAAGGATTGCCATTAGCAAAAAAGTTCCTAGATATCGAGAACTACTGGATAAATTTTCTGCCTCATAAGATGAAAAAATTGTAAGATAGAATATCTGAAGTACCACAGCATAAAAAATTCCTGCTCCAATAAGCCCAATACATATTCCTGTATAATCTTTTCCTTTCAAACACTTTTTCCATAAAATTGCCAAGAAAAGCAATACTAGAAGCAAATTTAAAAACGATAACCCATGAAAGCTATCTCCAGAACAAAATTGCGAGATGAAATTGCGAATTGATTGATATTGATAAGGTTCACCACTTCCTTTTACAATGTTAATCAATTTTTCCAGCGGAAGCAGCTCGGTATAGTCCATACTCTCCGCTCCTGCTGGGCCAGTTTCTTCCCCGAAAGCGATCATTTCCGCAAGATTCGCATGACGATACAACTGATAAGAGCCAAAGCACAAGACACCAAATAGGCATATCATACCGAACTTCCATAAATCTCTGCTTCCAAAAAAGCTGCGTAATCTCTCTTTTCTGCTCTCTTTCTGAAGTGATTTAAACAGCAATTCGGCAATTATCACAATAGCTATGCCTATTAGAAGCACACATCCCATTTCTTTAGTTAAAACAAGAATTCCTGTACCCATACCGACACACAACCAACGGAATATTCCATCTCTATTTCTGAAATAGGATATAAGCACATAACCCGCTATAATTCCGAGAAAGGCATCGATATAAATGCTATAATAAAAAGATGAAAACACAGTCAGCGGGAACACCAGAAGAATAACAGCTAAGATTCCTCCCTTTCGCTTCTCTTTCCAGCTTATTCTGGCAAAGATAGGTAATATAAAGGAAAATGCTGCAAATTGATATGCAAAGTACAAGGTTCCGTCGTTGAATCCCCCGCGAAGCCAAACAAAAAAATATTGAATCAAAGGCATAATTGGAACATATCTGTTCAAATATACTGTCGTGCCCGGATGAACTGAAAGGCTGTCATAGTAGAACATATCCTTCACTGCTATTCCCCAATAACTATATTCATCCCATTCGGCACGAAATGCCCAGGCAGTTCTATTATAAACTGTCATAAAGGCGATGAGGACAAGGAAGAACAAAAAACCTGGTGTTAAAATATTTTTCAGTAAAAATTTCTTCATTGCCCATTGAATGCAAATATAAACCCAAGCTGCTCCTGCAGCTAAAATAACAACCCTTACTCCAATCAGAAGATGGTTAAAAATTCCGGCAATATATAAGAGCATCGCTACTGTAGCAAGTGCCAGGCCAATTGTTTCCTCAAACTTTCTATGAAACAATAGGCTATAAGCAAAGGAAATTGAGATAAAAATCCACAAAATGACAAGCAACCATCCAATCTGACTCGTCCGTTCGCCCCAAAATGCCATTTTAGCTGCTGCAGATGTGTTTTCATCTCCCACTTTCATGCCGCCATAATCTCGATTTGAAAAAACATACAGCTCGCTATTCTCACCAGCTCCCATATTAATTTCAAAATAATACTTTTCTCCTAAAGTTAATGGTACTTGAGCAAAACGAAATTGTATCTTTCCCTCTGAATTCAGATCTCCTGAAGCTTCCAACAGCAATTCTCCTGCAGAATTATGTTCTCTGATCTCGAGAAAAAACTCTTCCTGTCCAGTCAGTCTGCTTTTATTATCATCAATATATAAGTCTACTCCAAATATATTTTTCTGCTCTGCCATCCATGTTTGCGAAATTTCAGAAATTTTTCCTGCTAGTATCACTCGGTCTTCCGCTTTTTGGGTCGAATATACGTCTATCTGTTGTCTCCCTACAGTCAAAAGCACAAATATCCCCAAAGCCGTCACCAGTACCGCCCGAAAAAACCTCATTCCTATTGTCTGAGTTAAATTTTTCATCCTATCTTCTCCAACTCAATAAAAAATGGTATTATCATTTCATAATGATATGTTATCGCTACATTATATTCCGAAATTTCTCCCATAACAAGCGCTTCCTGAGTTTCATACAGATTTTTCTTCCTTTCAGAAACCATAAGTTGTGGAATCATATCCGAATCTGTTATATCTCCTGTAAAGGAAATAAGTAAAGCATACCTTTCTCCCGGCTCAACTTTTTTGCCTATCTCATATTCTACAAATTCCCCGGCAGAAATTTCTGCTGCATCATATATGTTTGAAAAAATAGTTTTTTTATTCTGATTTTGAATTGACAGCTTGATCTCTCCTTCCGTTTCCGGATAAATATTGGAGATAAAAAGCTCTACAGAGTCTATATAGTTATATTCAGGCACAAACCATTGGATAATTTCTGTTTCTTCAATTGGAATAAATCTGTAATATTTAGATATAATATATTCATGTACGCTCTTTA
>CALWHR010000104.1 GCA_944380455.1 uncultured Clostridia bacterium | reverse complement strand
AAATTTATACAGGAAGCAATGACAGACTATTTTAAGCACCAGCTTGAAATTTATTTTATTGAAAACAAAATGGATGCCGATAAAATAGCTGCACAGGTTCTGGCAAATAAACGCAGCCGTGAAACGGCGGAAAAAACAAGAGTTTCCATAAGGAAAAAGCTTACAGGCAGCCTTGATATTAATAATCGTGTTGAAAAATTTGTAAACTGCCGTACAAAAGACGTTTCCCGACGTGAAATTTATATAGTTGAGGGTGACTCCGCTTTAGGTGCCTGCAAGCTTGGCCGTGACGCTGAATTTCAGGCTATAATGCCAGTCAGGGGTAAAATACTTAACTGTCTTAAATCGGATTACGACAAAATATTCAAAAGTGATATTATAACAGACCTTTTAAAAGTTCTTGGCTGCGGAGTTGAGATAAAAACAAAACATTCCGATATGAACTCATTTGATTTAAGTCAGCTTAAATGGAGCAAAATTATAATCTGCACCGATGCCGATGTTGACGGCTACCAGATAAGGACTTTAATACTTACAATGCTTTACAGACTTGTACCTACTCTTATAAAAGAAAAGAAAGTATTTATAGCCGAATCTCCTCTTTTTGAGATAACAAGCGGCAAAAACACATACTTTGCTTATTCCGAAGCTGAAAAAACAAGCATTATATCAAAATTAAAAGGCAAATACACAATACAGCGTTCCAAAGGTCTTGGTGAGAAACAGCCGGAAATGATGTGGGAAACAACAATGAATCCACAAACAAGGCGCCTTATACAGGTAATGCCTTCTGATGAAGAAATAACTCAGCAGGTTTTTGAGCTGCTTTTAGGCGAAAACCTTAAAGGCAGAAAAGAACATATTGAACAGGAAGGCTATAAATATATAGATTTCAGTGACATAAGCTGATATTAACAGGTGATAAAATGGCAAAAAGAACCAAAAAACCAGAAGAAATTAAACCGGAAAAAATTTCTCAGCAAATAATAACAGATACACTTGAACTTAACTACATGCCTTACGCTATGAGCGTTATTGTTTCAAGAGCTATACCGGAAATAGACGGCTTTAAGCCGTCCCACAGAAAGCTCCTTTATACAATGTATAAAATGGGACTTTTAACAGGAAACAGAACAAAATCATCTAATGTTGTAGGCCAAACAATGCGTCTTAACCCACATGGTGATGCTGCAATATACGAAACAATGGTGCGTCTTACAGAGGGCAACTGTTCTCTTTTGCACCCTTTTGTAGACTCAAAGGGAAATTTCGGCAAGCAGTATTCCCGTGACATGGCTTATGCCGCACCAAGGTATACCGAGGTTAAGTTATCCCCTATTTGTGCCGAAATATTTGCGGATATAGACAAAAACACAGTTGAGTTTGTTGATAACTACGATGCAACAACAAAAGAGCCGCTTCTTCTGCCTACTACATTTCCAAATGTACTTGTAAACCCTAATCAGGGCATTGCAGTAGGTATGGCAAGCTCTATATGCAGTTTTAACCTTGAAGAGGTTTGCAAAACTGCTGTGGAATATATTAATAATCCGCAGACGGACATACTTTCAACATTAAAAGCACCAGACTTTCCAGGCGGCGGAAAACTTCTTTACAACCGTTCCGAAATAGAGCAGATTTATTCAACAGGCAGGGGAAGTTTCAGGCTTTACGCAAAATATAAATATGACTCCAAAAACAACTGCATTGAAGTAACCGAAATACCATATTCCACCAACATAGAAAGCATTATAGATAAAATAGTGCAGCTTATAAAGTCAGGCAAAATAAAAGAAATAACAGACGTTCGTGACGAAACAGACCTTGGTGGACTTAAAATAGCAATAGATGTACGCCGAAACACCAATATTGAAATTTTAATGCACAAGCTTTATCAGCAAACGCCGCTTTCAGACACTTTCAGCTGTAACTTTAACATACTTATAGAGGGACACCCAAAAACAATGGGTATTGCCGAAATACTGGAGAACTGGAAGAATTTCAGAATAAAATCCATAAAAGGCCAGATAGCTTATGATATAGAAAAGAAAGGCGCTAAGCTTCATCTTTTGCAGGGTCTTGAAAAAATACTGGCTGATATAGACAAAGCCATAGCCATTATACGCCACACAGAGCTTGAAAAAGACGTTGTGCCAAATCTTATGTTAGGCTTTGATATAGACGAAAAACAGGCGGAATATATAGCTGAAATTAAGCTTAGAAATATTAACCGCGAATATATTTTAAACCGCACAAAAGAGCTTGGAGACCTTGAAAAAGAAATTAAAGACCTTAACGACACATTTAACAGTGAGCGTAAAATAAAAAATATTATATGCTCACAGCTCAAGGCTGTAGCCAAAAAATACGGTATGGAGAGAAAAACCGAAATTATAGATTCTGAAGAAATTAAGGAAATACCGGAAGAAAATCTTATAGATGATTATCCTCTTAAAATATTCCTCACGGAACAGAACTATTTTAAGAAAATAAGCCTTGTTTCTTTAAGAACAGCCGGAGAACACAAGCTTAAAGAAGACGACAGAATACTAATTGAAGAAGAAAGCACAAACAAAGCTGAGCTTTTATTCTTCTCGGATATGTTTAATGTTTATAAGCTAAAATTAAGTGACGTACAGGACTCAAAGGCCAGCTCCCTTGGGGACTATCTGCCGAATATGCTGGATATGGAAGAAAACGAGAAAATACTTTTTGTTACTTCTACTGTTGATTATTCCGGATTAATGTTCCTTGTTTTTGAAAACGGCAAGGCAGTTAAAATACCTCTTGAAGCCTACAAAACAAAAACAAACAGAAAACGTCTTATAAACGCGTATTCCTCAAAGTCACGGCTTATATTTATGACATTTTTAAATGAAGATGCTGATTTTGTACTTACAAGGGATAATGATAAAGCATGTTTGTTTAATACATCACTTATTTCACTAAGCGCCACAAAAACATCAGGCGGCGTACAGCTTTACACATTAAAGAAAAACAGCTCCATAACAAATGTTATGCCTGCTTATGAGTTTAAAAGCCAGAACATAGAGTTTTACCGCACAAATAAAATACCGTCTACAGGTCATTTTATAACCGATGATGACAAAAAAGAAAAGTAATCCGGTTTTTCCATTATAATCTATTTATACCATTAATACTTATCACAATAAGTATTCCTTTGATTATACATTACAGCCAACAGATATTTTCTTTAATAAAATATAAATGATAGTTTGCCTTATATATAATCAAAAATCCTTTTATTAAATCATAAAACAAATAATTTTAAACCATATAAAAAGCACTTGTTATTGAACAAGTGCTTTTTATATGTATAAACTTAATCAATTCTTTCAAAAACCATAGTTGCCTGAATTTTATCTCCGCCCAAAAAGCCTTTTGAACCTGAAGATGTAGTAGAAATAGTATGCAAACGATAACCTTTTGCAGCCTGTTTGTTAATTTCATTCTGTAAATTTGTAAGGCTTGCAACTCCTGAACCTGTTCCAAGGAACTTTTCAGTAAGTATCACCTGAATAACAACATATTTTTCATTTGCATTTCCTGCGGCTCTGCCGGCAACATCATCCTATGCCATAAATAATCCCCCTAATCTTTAGAAATATATAACAATTCAATTTCGCAGGTTATTATAATGCATACTAAATTTTTTGTCAAAAAAGTTTTTTACATTATTTTGAGTATGAAAAAAAAAGCAGGACAATCAGTCCTGCTTTTGATTTATTTAGCGTATTCGGTTGCTCTTGTTTCCCTTATAAGGCTAACTTTAATCTGTCCCGGATACTCAAGCTCGTCCTCTATTCTCTTTGCTATATCTCTTGCCAAAAGTGTAAGATTATCATCTCCTACCTCTTCTGGTATAACAATAATTCTTAACTCACGGCCTGCCTGTATAGCAAAAGATTTTTCAACACCTTTGAAGTTATCGCCAATTTCCTCAAGTTTTTCAAGCCTCTTAATGTAACTTTCAAGAGTTTCACGTCTTGCTCCCGGCCTTGCAGCTGAAATAGCGTCAGCCGCCTGAACAAGCACTGCAACAATTGACTGAGGGTCAACATCACCGTGATGAGCTTCAACAGCGTTAATAATAATTTCAGACTCTCTGTGCTTTTTAAGCAAGCTGACACCAATACTAACATGAGAACCTTCAACCTCATGGTCAATGCTCTTTCCTATGTCATGAAGCAAGCCGGCTCTTTTAGCTGTATCTACATCAACACCAAGCTCAGCTGCCATTATACCTGCCAAATGTGAAACCTCTATAGAGTGTTTAAGTACATTTTGTCCGTAACTTGTCCTGTATTTAAGCTTACCCAAAAGGCGAACTATTTCAGGATGTAATCCATTAACACCAGTTTCAAAAGTTGCGGCTTCGCCTTCTTCGCGTATAATAACCTCAACTTCTTTTTTGGCTTTTTCAACCATTTCTTCTATGCGTGACGGATGAACACGGCCGTCAACAATAAGTTTTTCAAGAGCTATTCTGGCTATTTCACGCCTTACAGGGTCAAAACCGGAAAGAATAACAGCCTCCGGAGTATCGTCTATAATCAAGTCGATACCGGTAAGTGTTTCAAGGGCACGTATATTTCTGCCCTCTCGGCCAATAATTCTTCCCTTCATTTCATCATTTGGAAGCTGAACAACTGATACTGTTGTTTCAGTTACATGGTCAACAGCACATCTTTGAATAGCATTTGCCACGATTTCCTTAGACTTTTTATCAGCATCCATTTTTGCCTTAGCCTCTATTTCTCTAACCATAATAGCGGCTTCATGCTTAACATCGTTTTCTATAATGTTAAGCAGGTAGCTTTTAGCCTCGTCCCTTGTAAGACCGGAAATCCTTTCAAGCTCCTCAATCTGCTTTGTATGAAGGACTTCAACTTCGGCCTTCTGACTTTCAAGTTCTTCCATCTTCTTGTTAAGCTGTTCTTCTTTTTTCTCATAAGAATCAGCTTTTCTGTCAAGAGTTTCCTCTTTCTGCACAAGACGTCTTTCTGTTCTTGAAAGCTCATTTCTTCTTTCTCTTACGTCACGTTCAAGTTCGTTTTTGGTTTTTATA
>CALWHR010000103.1 GCA_944380455.1 uncultured Clostridia bacterium | reverse complement strand
CATTTGTGCCCCTAAGATCGGTGGCAAGAGTTTCCATAACAGTGACTACCGCCATCTTCAAGGAGTTATAAAGGGTAAATCCAGGGACGGGTACCAATGCCGCCTTAGAAGCGGTGCTAACTACATGACCGCCCTCACCGTGTTTGAGTATACGGGGAAGTATGGTCTTAATTCCATTAAGAACACCTTTATAGTTTACATCTATCGCAAGGTCTATGCTCTTATAGTCATCTTCCCAAAGCTTACCTTCAGGAATACCTATACCGGCATTATTAACAAGAACGTGAATCTTTCCAAAAGCCTTCTCAGCCTCATCGGCAGCCTTTACATACCCTTCTCTGTCGGTTACGTCAAGGCAAACACCGATAGCCGGCCAGCCGTTCTCTTTAAAAATACCAAGTGCCTCATCAATAGCATTTTGTCTAAGGTCAGCAATAACAATATTCATGCCTTCCTTAGCGCAGGCCTTAGCTATACCAAGACCTAATCCGCTGGCGCCGCCGGTAATAAAGGCGGTTTTCCCCTGTAAATTTTCCATATGTACCTCCTATTAATTCTAATTTTCATTAACCGATATATACATTATACTATATTTTCTGAAATATTCAAGTATATTATTTGTGAAATCCAACAATTATGTTTAAACTTTACTAAAAACAGACGGAAAATTATATTTTTTGAATATATCTCTCCGCTTGAGTAGTAAACAATTCCCTATACCTGCCTCCCTTTTTCATTAACTCCAAATGGCTCCCACTTTCAATAAGTTCGCCATCCTCTATAACCAAAATTTTATCCGCCAGTGTGGCGCTTGAAAGTCTGTGTGATATAAATATGCTCGTCTTACCTTTGCGTAAAATATTGAATTTATTAAATATCTCCTGTTCGGCTATAGGATCAAGGGACGCAGTAGGCTCATCTAATATAAGTATATCAGACTGGCTGTAAAAAGCCCTGGCAATACTTAATTTTTGCCATTGCCCAATGGAAAGCTCTATACCTTCCTCTTCGAAAAATCGCATCAAAGGAGTGTCGTATTTTTTAGGGAGCTTATCAATAAATATATTTGCTCCACTTTGCTCGGCAGCGGCTATAATATCATCTCTTTCTCTTATTGCTGATATATCTCCAAATTCAATATTTTCCGCTGCCGTTACGGCATATTTCCCAAAGTCCTGGAATACTATACCGAAAATTGCATATAACTCTTTTACGTCATACTCTCGTATATCTCTGCCGTCAAGCAAAATCTTACCACTGCTCGGGTCATATAATCTTGTTAGCAATTTTATTAGTGTTGTCTTACCCGCTCCGTTAAGCCCAACTATTACTATTGCTTCACCTGGCTCTATAACAAAACTCATATTCTTAATTACTTCACGGTCATTTCCCGGATAGCTAAAAGAAACATTTTCAAAAACTATCCTATGCCCACGGTTTCTTTCCACATGGCGAGGATTTAAAACGCTGGGAACAACCTTTGGTTTTTCATTTAAAAAGGAAATTAAATTATTTATAAATAAAGTACCTTCATAAATACTGGAGCTTATTATGATTATTTGCCCTATGCCGTTTCCTATCGTACTTATAGCTCCGGTATAAAGCGAAAAATCTCCAACTGCATATAGCCCCTCAAAAACACCTTTAGCAAGATAAATATAAATAAGACAATATACGGCATTCATAAGTATTCTTGCAGCCAGATTCCACAGGCAAGCATGTATCTGTAATTTTTTCAGCCCCTTATAGTATTCTTCAAAAGCTTCATCATACTTTTCACAAAATGTGTCTCCTAAGTTAAGAACACGAATTTCCTTAGCTAAATCCTTATTTACAATGGTACTGGCATAATATTCCATTTGCCTCCTTTTTTTTGAGCTTCTAAACATATAATCTACATTTTTTTTGCTAAATCTCATACTTATAATCGCCTGTGGTATTGAAACTAAGGCTATAAGCAGTGGGGCAACTGCACTTACCGCAAACAAAATTGCAACAAAACTAATTATGCTTACAATATTGCTAAACATCAGGAAGCTCGATGACATTATCTGCAAAGGACGCATTCCAGCCTCTCTATTGGCGTTCTCCATTCTTGAATAGAAATCAGGTTCATCATAGCTAACAATATCAATCGTCTTAGCTTTGTTCATTATCTTCATTTTTACATGTTTAGCTACCAACTCACCAGAAACCGTAATAAGCGTACTATATGCCATAGATACTGCACTCTCAAGAAAAGTATATAGAAACTGATATATCAGCAACACACTTATAACTCCAAACGCAAGCTCTACACCGGAATACACTTCTGCCAAAGTATTCAAAATTTTTGCTGAAATCAAAGAACCTATAACCGGCGCCACACCGTTAAACACTGCCATAAAAAGCATAATAAAAAGCAGAACTTTTTTTTTTTTTCATACGAGCTTATATATGTAAACAAGCCTAAAAAATAAAGGAACTATAAGCTCTTTCAAAAAGCGCGGAACGTCCTTTATTCCTGTAGGTTTTTTAACTCTATATCTGTCATTAGGATTTTTTTGTATTGGTCTTGGCATAAATACACCCCCCCACATTATACGCCAGTATTAATCTCTCTCGTTTTCTACTCTTTCTCAGTTGTTTTCGGTTCTTTTGTTTTTATAAGTATTACGCAACTATGTATAAAACACTTTATAAAAATAACAAAAAAATATATAAACACTGATACAGATATAACAATAAAAATATAAATAATGGCATCTTTAAAACTCATAGGTATAATTTTATACATTGTATCATATCCTCCGGTATCATCAAATAGCTTCCAGATTATCTTTGCCACTGATGAACTCCCTATATACCTAATTAATTCCGTTTTTACTAAGAATATTAAATTGAAATATACGGTTATCATACTGTAATGTACTATGTACATAGTTAGTGAAATCTTACCCAAAATATTGCTAAATCTATTGTTAAATAATTTGGTAAGCGGTGTTAAGTTTAAAAATGACAAAAGTATAATAATACTTATATAAATGACCCTTCTATAATTATCCCAGCTAACAGGCTGCATATATATAAGCGTAAATAATCTATATATAGAATAAAGTTCCAATAATGCTAACAATAATTTAAAAACAAAAGTTAATTCTTTTCTTGCTATGTATTCATACAGCATAAAAACAGAAATGCCCAAACTCATTTCCGCTGCAGCCTTAACAGTCCCCGCTGTAAAAATCCCCATTTTAATGTTATGATCAAGCATAGATTGAGCGCTGAGTGCAAAATATACATATAGTATAACACCTAATACTGGTGCCGCAAATCTAGTAAATTCATAGTGTCGTGTTATTGCATATGTATATACATAACCTACAATAAGCAACGCACTTAAAAACCACAGAGGAATATTTGGAGCATATCCATCATTAAACCCGAACGGGGTACCAACCAACATCAAAAGTTCCCATTCAGAATTCATCAGCATACTTAGACGGCTTTCCTCAGAAGATGCCATAATACACCATATAATTAACCAGCATATTAATATGGGATAGATTGCTTTAAGTTTCTTCTTCACATAATTTATTGCAGCCATATGTGCTTCCCGTACGCTGGCTTTTGAATTTGGATCATATCTACGCGAAGCTGACATTGCAATTAAAAAGCCTGCAAGTATAAAGAAAAACTCAACAGCTCCAGAACCAGAAACAAATATACAACGTTTTTGAAAAAAAATTTCAAGATGATATAAGCACACTAATACAGTAAAAATAAATCTCCAAAG
>CALWHR010000102.1 GCA_944380455.1 uncultured Clostridia bacterium | reverse complement strand
CAGTATCTGGAACCTGTTTAATACATACAACGATTTTCATCTTTTTATCTCCTTCCGAAATAATAGTTAATGGTTTAAATTAAAGTTTCATAGAACCGGAAATAACCATCTTCATAGCCTCTGATGTACCTTCATAGATTTCAGTAATCTTAGCATCTCTCATCATTCTCTCAACAGGATATTCTCTTGAGTAACCGTAACCACCGAAAAGCTGAACACAAGTACGTGTAACTTCGTTAGCTACTTCTGAAGCGAAAAGCTTGCACATAGCGGCAAGAGGAGCATAGTTTTCATGGTTGTCTTTAGCGTTGGCAGCTCTCCAAACCATAAGTCTTGCAGCGTCAATCTTTGTCTGCATTTCAGCAATTTTGAACTGTGTATTCTGGAATTTAGAAATTGGCTTGCCAAACTGTTTTCTTTCTTTAACGTATTTAATAGCCTCGTTAAGAGCACCCTGAGCAATACCAACACTCTGAGCACCGATACCGATACGTCCGCCGGCAAGAGCAGTCATAGCAATTTTGTAGCCCTGACCTTCAGCACCAAGAAGTCTGTCAGCAGGAACAATAACGTCTTCGTAAGCAACTTCGCAGTTAGAAGCAGCTCTGATACCCATACGAGGGATGTTAGTACCAACAGTAACGCCAGGCATTGTTCTGTCTACAATGAAAGCTGACATACCTTTAGGTCCTTTAGATTTATCTGTAAGAGCAAATACGATGAAAGTATCAGCAAAACCTGAGTTAGTTGTGAAAATACTTGTACCATTAAGAACGTAATGGTCTCCTTCTTTTCTTGCTTCTTTCTGAACACCTGAAGCGTCTGTACCGGCATTAGGCTCAGTTAAAGCAAAGCAGCCTACTTTACTTCCGTCAACAAGAGGTCTTAAATGAGCCTGTTTCTGTTCCTCAGTACCAAACTCATTAATACATGAGCAGCAAAGTGATGTATGAACAGAAAGAGTGATGCCTGTAGAAGCATCTACTTTTGAAACTTCTTCCATAGCAAGAGTGTAAGTAAGAACGTCAGCACCAGCACCGCCGTATTCTTTGCCGTAAGGAATGCCGAAGAAATGGCATTTCTGCATCTTCTGTACAAGATCCATAGAATATTCTTCAGTTTCGTCCATCTCTCTAGCGATTGGTCTGATTTCGTTCTCCGCGAATCTGTAGAATAATTCACGCTGAAGTTCCTGTGTTTTTGTTAATTTAAAACCTTCCATCTTCAAATCCTCCTATTTGAAAAATTAAACATGACAAGCATATAAGGCTTGTTTAAAACCTGGACAGTATAAATAATGGAGCGATAAATTACCTATTCAAAATAGTTGGCACGCTAATTATTTGTGATAAAAATAAACACACAAAAATAAAGTGTGCTTTTAAGCTTTATATCACAACCGTACGCAATCGCCTCCAACGCCATTCCTGCCAGATATAAATACCTACAGCATTACTTTATAATCTTGTTAGAAAATTGTCAAGATAAAAATAGTACAAATACGAAATTTGTTTAGTTTTCACAAATTAATAAATAAAACCGAAAGAATACTTGTTTTTAAAAAAATACACTATAGTAAAAAAATTCCTTAACATCAGTAAAAAGACGTTAAAACAGGCATAAAAACCCTAAAATAAAAATACTGTATACATAAAAGTATGGCTGTTCGAGATTGTCAAACAGCCATACAAATTGTGTCCTATTTTTAACAGAAATTTTACAATTCAGGATTTATTTTTGTTTTTTCTCTCTACCAAATAAGTGTTTACCGCCTCCAAATAATCCAGCATGGCACTTCCTGAAAGCTTAATTTCGTATTTTTCGTCAAAAGCTTCAATAGGAATAGACTTTCTTCCGCCTTTTAAAGCCGCCGTCCAGTATTTTTCTAAAACCTCCATAGGCAGAAAATAATACTTTCCATAAAGCGCCATGTGCACCAACAAAAAAGCTACTCCGTTTTGTCCGTTAAAGTCCCTCATAAAATCTATCTGGTGGCTGTGTATGTTCTGTATAGGCAGGCTTTTCTGCCTGCTTTCCTTTGCATCAAAGCATATAGCATGCCCCTGTGCCACACCTACATAATCAACTGTTGACTGCTTATCAAAATAAGCCAAAGTTATAACCTTTTTTTTAGTGTCAAAATCAACCGGTGTTATAGGTGTAGGAATTTTCTGTATAACTGCAAGACCGGCACTTCTGTACCTGTCATTTGTAAAGTTTATAATCTCCTCAAATGTGCTTCCTCTAAGTCCTCTTGTGTTCCAATAACCCATAACATCACCTTGTTTTTCTCATAATTTCCAAAACTTTCTGTGCCGTATTTTTAACTAAAGTACTTTCGCTTTTTAATCCAATGCCTGCAATTTCTTCGGCTTCTTTGTTTTTATACTGCAATAAAGCACAAAGAGCATTTCTTTTAATAACAGAAGCTCCTCTCCAACCCATAGCCGTTTTACCATATTTCCCCTTGAACCGCCTGTTTGACATATATAAAATTTCTCTTATTTCAGGCATTGAAATATTAATGTCATATACTTCATTAATAAACCCTTTGTTTTTAGCGCAAACCCTCTGACATACATCACAGCCGTATAAATTTTTTCCCACCAAAAACATTTCTTCCTCAGTAAGCTCTCTTTTAAGCTGTGTTATATAAGAAATACATTTCGTCATATCAAATCCATTTTCACTTATTGCTCCCGAAGGACAGCTTCTAAGGCACAAATCAAATTTGCCACAGCTTTTTTTGCTTTTTTCA